>CAIZLI010000297.1 GCA_903933765.1 uncultured Bacteroidota bacterium | reverse complement strand
GTTGTCCTTGCTTTTGGCTGCTTACGCATCCACTCTAATTCTTTTCTAAAGGTATTTTTAGCTTTGTCAATACTTGCCAATTCTGATTCAATCCTGGCGGCTTTCTTCTCTAAATAATTTTCATAATCTCCTTTATAACTATATAATTTCTCTCTTTCTAATTCCCAAATCTCATCTGTCACCGCTTCTAAGAAATAACGATCATGCGATACAAGTAATAAGGTTACTTTTTCTTGCTCTAAATAATTTTCCAACCATTCGATCATATTTAAATCTAAGTGGTTGGTAGGCTCATCCATTAATAACAAAACATGTTTTGGTTCAAATCCAATTTGAATCAATGTTTTTGCTAATGATACACGTTTTCTTTGCCCACCACTTAATTTTGAAACGGGCTGCTCTAAATGATGGATATTCAATTGGGTTAAAATCGTTTTTACTTTTGACTCAAAGTCCCAAGCATTGTTCTCCTCCATTTCCATGATCGCATCTGTAATCAAATTTTCATCCTCTGTCTCCATGGCCATTTCATAATTACTAATGGCCTTCATAATAGGATGTTCTTGATTGAACAAGTTCTGCGTCACCGATGCAGTTTCTATAAATTGAGGGTCCTGTTCAAATAAAACCAAATGGACGTCTTTATGCACTTTTGCAGTACCCGAATCTGGCACTTCCTTGCCTGACAAGATTCTTAAAAGGGTACTTTTCCCAATACCATTCCTTGCCACCAAGGCTATTCTGTCACCCTCGTTGATATTAAAGCTGATGCCCTTAAATAAGGGCATAATGCCATAACTTTTTGTCAAATTTTCTACAGATACATAATGCATGGCGCAAAGATACAAGCACTAAATTAAAATAGGGGAAAAAGCAACGAAGATTGTACTTTTGTAGACGTTAATATCGAAATAGATGAAAAATTTTGAAGTGCCTTCAGGCTACAGAAGCCCCTTAATTGTTGCCATTAAACAAAAGCGCAAAGCGGACGATAAGCTTAAAAAGGATTTCACCCCAACCGAACTTGACTTTGGCAAGGTTAAAATCTATTTAGCGAGGCATTTTGGATTTTGTTATGGTGTTGAAAATGCCATTGATATTGCCTACAGGACCATTGAGGAAAACAAGGGCAAAAGGATTTTTCTATTGAGTGAGATGATCCACAATCCTCAAGTGAACAATGACTTGACAAGCAAAGGCGTTCAATTTTTACAAGATACATTGGGCAAAGAATTGATTCCCTTATCCGAATTGACAAAAGACGATATTGTCATTATTCCTGCATTTGGCACTACACTAGAATTAGAGGAAAAATTAAGAGCCAAGGGGATTGCAATTGAATCCTATGATACAACTTGTCCCTTTGTCGAAAAAGTTTGGAATCGTAGTGAACAAATTGCACAAAAAGGCTACTCAATTATCATACATGGGAAACCAAAACATGAAGAAACAAGGGCTACTTTTTCTCACACATCTGCACATACGCCCACTTTAATTGTAAACGATATCGAAGAAACAAAAGTGTTGGGTAAAATTATTAGTGGCGAATTACCTACCGCTTATTTTTATGATTTTTTTATCAATCGTTTTTCAGTAGGATTTGATCCGACGATGCATTTAGATAAAATTGGTGTTGTCAATCAAACGACTCAATTAGCCACAGATACACAAGCAATTTCGGATTATCTAAAACAAGTTATACTGAAAAAGTTTGGAACAGAAAATTTAGCAGCTCATTTTGCAGACACCAGAGATACACTTTGTTATGCCACCAACGACAATCAGTCTGCAGTAATAGGATTATTAGAAACAGAAGCTGATTTAGCGATTGTGATGGGCGGGAAAAATAGCAGCAATAGTTCGCACTTAGTTGAATTGTGTGAACGAAAATTACCCACATATTTTATTGATGATGTAAGTAAAATTATAGACGCCAATCAGATTGAAAAAACCAATTGGAAAAATAAACAATCAGAAATAGTAAACAATTACTTGCCTGACGTAAATCCTGTTCGTATTTTAATGACCAGTGGCGCAAGCTGCCCTGATACAGTGGTAGAAGCTGTTATCAAGAAGATACTTAGCTTTTATCAGCTTGAAGATGCATTTGAAAAAGTAAAGGAAAGCTGGACAGCTTAATGCTTATTCATTAGGAATTGACTTTATCTTCTCCATGGCCCATTGCATGGCTAGTTCGAATTGCTGCGCTCTATCTAAATTTGTATTGTCTAGTACCAAAGCATCTGATGCTTGTTTTAGAGGACTATGCTCCCTAGTACTATCCATTAAATCTCTTTGTTGTAAATTGGCAGCCACTTCTTCTTTAAGAATAGCAGGATTGGTTTGGAGCAATTCTTGGTACCTGCGCTCTAATCGTATGGTAGGATCTGCCGTGACAAATAATTTTAATTCAGCATTTGGGAAAACCACCGTGCCGATATCTCTCCCATCCATCACAATCCCTTTGTCCACGCCCATCGCTTGTTGTTGTGCCACTGCAAAATCTCTCACTGCTGCGATAGACGCCACTTCACTCACTTTTTGACTCACTTGCATTTCGCGAATTTCTTGTTCTACATTTTCACCATTTAAATACATATCGCTTTTTTGACTTGCACTATTGTATTTAAATCTTAATTCAATTGCATGCAATGCAGCTTCAATACAGGCTGTATCATTGAATGGTATATTATTTCTTAGAAAATATAAGGCGATAGCTCGGTACATGGCACCCGTATCAACAAACACATATTCCAATGCCTTGGCCATTGCTTTGGCAAGGGTACTCTTTCCACAGGATGAAAAGCCGTCTATCGCTATAATAATTTTCTTTTCCATTATGGTGCTACTGTGATAGTTGCTGTTTTAGGTAAATTTGCATTTCGAATGGCGATTTGTCTTACTGCATTACCTACAAAAGTCCTGAATGCCTCTTTTGATACTGCATCTTTTCCAACCATTGCAGGTACTCCTTCGTCTCCACCTTCTCTAATACTTTGTACCAATGGGATTTGACCCAAAAAGGACAAGTCATATTCCGAAGCCAATTTAAGGCCTCCTTCTTTTCCAAATAAATAATATTTATTGTCAGGCAATTCTGCTGGTGTAAAATAAGCCATGTTCTCTACTAATCCAATAATGGGTACATTCACATTTGCTTGTCCAAACATCGCGATTGCTTTTTTTGCATCCGCTAAAGCCACTTGTTGCGGTGTCGTTACTATCACCACACCAGTTACTGGCACGGTTTGCATAATGGTCAAATGTATATCTCCTGTACCTGGTGGCATATCAATCACTAGATAGTCAAGTTCACCCCAATCTACATCGGTAATGAATTGTCGAATAGCACTGCTTGCCATTGGACCTCTCCAAACCACCGCATCTTTTTCATCCACCAATAACCCAATACTCATGATTTTAATACCGTATTGATCTAAAGGTATGATCACCCCTTTTCCTCCTTCGTCTTTCATCAAAGGTCTTTGTCCTCTTACACCAAACATGATAGGCACACTAGGCCCATAAATATCTGCATCCATCAAGCCTACTTTTGCACCACCTTCGGACAATGCCAAAGCAAGGTTAGCAGCAACCGTACTTTTACCTACACCACCTTTCCCACTCACTACGGCAATAATATTTTTTACTTTAGACAAAACAGTCTTTTCGTCTTTTCTCAAAGAGGTCGTATTGGAAGTGAAATTGACTTGTACCTTTGCTTTTGAATTCACTAATAATTTAATGGCATTTTCAGAAGCGTTCTTCATCAAATCTTTCATTGGGCAAGCAGGCGTGGTCAAAACAATTGTAAAGCTAACAGCATCACCATCAATTTTTACATCCTGAATCATATTCAATGTCACTAAGTCTTTTCCTAGGTCTGGCTCTTGCACATTACTCAATGCTTTTAGTATTTCCTCCGTTGTCATTATGAAAGTTTTTGTTAAAATATTTAATCCCGGCAAAGTTAACGTTCATAGCGCTTATTTTGCCCTTTTAAAAGGCTTAAAATAGGGTCTATTTTAAAAAAACTACCCATTTCGAAACAAAAAAAGTACTCGATTTCTGAACATTGAGGCGTAAATTTGCAGCTACATGAAAAAGAAACTGATCCTGCCTATATTGATCCTTTTTTCACTGATGTCATTACAGTTAAATGCACAGACAGTGGATATTTATAGAGACTCTGTTGTCCAACTTTATGGTGTGGTGATGACTGCAGATAGTTTAAAGGCGATTCCTTTAGCGAGCATTGTAGTGAATAAAAAAGGTAGAGGTACCATCACCAATAACGATGGTGTTTTTTCGATCGCAGTGAATAAAGGAGAAACCATCACTTTCAGTTGTGTTGGCTTTAAAAATAGAAATATCGTCATTCCTGCAAATTTAGTAGGCAATGAATATAGTGTGATTCAATTAATGGTCAACGATACCAATTTTTTACCCGCAACAATTTTAAAACCAAGACCTACTCGTGCGCAGTTTGAAAGAGACTTTGTCAACTCTAAAGTTGATGACGATATGTATGAAACTGCAAGAAAAAATACAAGCCCTTCCCAAAAAAGAATCATTTTATCCAGCTTACCAAGAGATGGTAAAGAAGCAGTGGGTGCGGCACTACAAAACCAAGCTTCAAGGTATTATTATTCTGGGCAATTGCCTCCAATGAATATATTAAATCCAAGCGCATGGAGAAGTTTCATTAATTCATGGAAACGTGGCGATTACAAATCAAAAAATAAATAGATGAAAAAGATTGCAGTGATTGGAGCAGGGACAATGGGAAACGGCATTGCACATGTATTTGCGCAAAATGGCTTTGATGTTAATTTAATAGATACACAGTCTGCTGCACTTGACAGAGCATTACAAACAATTGCAAAAAATTTAGACCGTCAAGTTGCAAAATCAATCATTCAAGCAGCAGACAAAGAAACGATACTTGCAAAAATAATTTGTTTCACTAATCTTAAAGAAGGCGTACATGACCGTGACTTAGTCATTGAAGCAGCAACAGAAAATAGTAAGATCAAAAATGCAATTTTTGCAGAGATGGACCAATACACAAGTCCTACTTGTATTTTAGCAAGTAATACTTCTTCTATTTCAATCACTCAATTAGCGGAAGCAACTCAAAAGCCGGCAAATGTAATTGGGATGCATTTTATGAATCCAGTACCGGTGATGAAATTGGTAGAAATTATCAATGGCAAAGCAACGAGTTCAGAAGTGACAGATTCGATTGTTGCATTGACAACAACCATTGGAAAAATTCCTTGTGTTGTTAAAGATGCGCCAGGATTTATTGCGAATAGAATTTTAATGCCAATGATCAATGAAGCTATATTGGCTTTTGAAGAGGGTATCAGTGATGCAGCTACGATAGATCAGATTATGAAATTAGGCATGGCACATCCAATGGGACCATTGCAATTAGCAGATTATATTGGCCTTGATGTTTGTAAAAATATTTTAGAAATCATGGAGGCTGGTTTTCAAAATAGCAAATACAAACCTGCTGCATTATTAACTAAGATGGTAGAGGAAGGTAAATTAGGCATCAAAACTGGTGAAGGATTTTATAGCTACCAGAAGTAAATCAATCCAACTTTAGCGTTGTCTTAATGGTGACGTCTCTTAATGCGCCAAGCTTTTCAAGCACTTCGTCCAATCTATTCTTAGGGATGCCTATATGAAGCTGTATAAATAATTGTGCAGTTTGCTCTACCACAGAACAATTGTAATGTTTCACCAATAGCATTACTTCATTCATTTGATGGTAATCAAAATTAAGTTCATATGGAATTTCAATTGGCTTCTTAATAATTGGTGAAAGTTGTAAGGCCAAAGCTGTAGCTGTTTTATAGGCATTGATCAAACCAGGTATGCCTAATAAAGTGCCTCCAAAATAACGCACCACCACCACAAATACATTGGTGAGTTCTTTACTATCAATTTGCCCCAGTATTGGCCTGCCTGCAGACCCAGCAGGCTCGCCATCATCACTGACTCTAAAGGTGGATCCATCGACACCAAGCCGATACGCCAAGCAATGGTGTACTGCTTTACCATGTTCTTTTTTAAGTTGTGCTAATAGCTTTTTACAAGTTTCAATATCTTTAGCGGGATAGGCAAAGGCTAAAAATTTACTACCCCTATCTTTAAATTCCGCCATGGAAGGCTGTTCGATCGTATAGTAGTAGAATGGATCCATTCAAAAATAATAAAGCTAAATTTAAACAAAGCTAGTTCATAATGATGAATCATTTGTAACATTGCAATATGCTTTTAAACGACATCAAGCAAGCCTTGAAAAAACAGTTGGCAGGTCAATTCGAAAGTGTTGAACTTAATCCAATCCTATCTATTCTAATTGAACATGTCACAGGCTGGGACCAAGTTCAACAAGTTATTCATAAGGACAATGCAATTTCCGAAGAACAAGTTTTGACTTTTGAAACTGCTGCCACTGCACTTTTAGCAGGAAGACCCATTCAGTATATTACTGGTAAAACCTGGTTTATGGGCGAACCTTATATTGTAAACGATCAGGTGTTGATTCCCCGTCCAGAAACAGAAGAATTAGTAGACTGGGTCATTGAATATGCTGCCATCAAAGGAAAGGCATTGCGTATATTAGATATAGGCACAGGTTCTGGTTGTATTGCCATTGCAATCAAAAAAGCATTACCCGAAGCCATTGTTTCTGCAATAGATATTAGCACAGGTGCAATAAAAATAGCGGCAACTAATGCAGCGGCACTAAAAGCCGATATTGAATTTACTTGTTTGGATATTTTGAATACCGCTTTTTTACCAGGTCAATACGATGTGATTGTAAGTAACCCACCCTATATTCCAATGCAGGAAATGAAAAATATGGAATTGCAAGTGACCGATCACGAACCCAATATTGCTTTGTTTGTCCCCGACGAAGATCCCTTGGTATTTTATAAAGCAATCGCAAGACTTGCGAAATTGCATTTAAGTACGAATGGACAATTGTTTTTTGAAATTCATTATGATCAAGGAGATGCGATGATTGCACTATTAGACGAAATGCATTTTCATGCAGAATTGAGGACTGACTTGTTTGGAAAAGACAGGATGGTTCGTGCAAGTTTGAAACCAAGATAGATTTAACTGGCAGAAAAGCTTCAAGATTAATTGGATGATTAATTGGACTATTAATTCGATGGATCCACCGCAACCACTGGAGTTGCTCCAAGGGCTTTGATGATTTGCATCACTTGAATTGTCACACCTAAATTTGCCACACTGTCTCCATTGATCACCACAGAAGGCTTATCCGTTTCTTTGGCTAAGAAAATTTGTAATTGACTTGATAAAGCATCTAAACTTACAGGAGATGAACCGATAAATAAATTTTGGTCTTTATCTATGGTCACCACCACAGTTTGTTTTGCTTTAGTATCACTCGCTGCTTTAGGATTCGATACTTTGATCACATTTGGATTTGCCAAAGTGGATACAATCAAAAAGAACAATAATAATATAAACAAGATGTCATTCAATGCACCCGTATGCACTTCTGGATGATGTCTTAAACGATTTCTAAGATTCATAGCAGGTAGATTAAGCTTGAGTTGGTTCTTGTAAAATATCTAAAAAATCTGCGCTCGCTCTTTCCATCTTATTCGCCGTCTTATCTATTTGAGTAGATAAAAAATTATGTCCAACATAGGCAATTAAACCAATGATCAAGCCTGTTGCAGAGGTGATCATTTTGGTATAGATACCCCCAGCTATGGTATTCAAAGTGTATTCACCCGTAGATGCAATACCATAAAATAATTGCACCATTCCAATAATCGTTCCTAAGAATCCAAACATGGGTGCGATGCCAGAAACCAATGATAGGATATTTAAATTGCGCTCCATAGAATACATTTCTAACTTGCCTACGTTTTCCATGCTTTTTTCAATCGCATCAATTGGCTTGCCAATACGCATAATGCCCTTCTCTATCATATTCGCCACTGGATTGTAGGTGTTTTTAGCAAGTGCTTTTGCCGCAGCAACATTACCAGACAAAATATGATCTTTAATCATTTTCATGAATTGAGGATCTAACTGTCCTGCTTTTTTGATCGCTAAAAATCTTTCTATGAATACATAAATTGCAATCACCAATAAGGCATACAATGGATACATAATCCATCCTCCTTTTCCTAATAAACTAAATAAAGAAATTTTAGCATCTGGCACTTGTAACAAAATCAACATAGGATTTAAATTTATATTTAAAGTTAATTTATTTCTACCATATAGGCTAATACTTGGACGGCTTGTTGCATATCTGCAACACCCACCCATTCATGTTTGCTATGAATGGCTTGCATGCCAGTGAAGATATTGGCAGTGGGTAGTCCCATAAAACTCATCCTACTTCCATCTGTACCGCCACGAATGGGCTCAATGACAGGTTGGATGCCCGCTCTTTTATAAGCATCCAGCGCCAAGTCGACCATTTGAGGATATTGATCTATCACTTCTTTCATATTTCGATATTGCTGCTTCACTTCTATCTTTACTTTAGACTCATTGTAATAAGGATTTTGACGAATCACGCCCTCGGCAATGTCCAAAATTCTTTGCTCATAAATCGCCAAATTGGCTGTATCAAAATCACGAATTAAAAATTCAATTTGTACTTGTTCTGCTCCGCCTTGGATATTGGTAGGATGTACAAAACCTGCTTTGCCTTCCGTATGTTCTGGACACCATTGATCTCTTGGTAATGCAGCAATGATATCTGAAGCAATTTTAATGGCGTTTTGCATCACCCCTTTTGCTGAACCAGGATGCGCCATCACACCATCAATGGTTAAAACTAAATGGTCTGCGCTAAAACTTTCCATTTCAAAACAACCCAATGCGCCACCATCTAATGTGTATCCAAAATCAGCATTCAATTTTTTAAAATCAATGAAATCTGCACCTCTACCCACTTCTTCATCGGGTGTAAATAAGATTTTGATGGGTCCATGTTGGATGGATGGATGTTGCATTAAATAAGCAGCTAAACTTACTATAATGGCTACGCCCGCCTTATCATCAGACCCCAATAAGGTCTTCCCACTTGCAGTGATAATCTCCTTGCCTATGAAATTTTTTAAGTAAGGATATTTTTCGACCGTTATGATTTGAGTTGGATCATCTGGTAGTACAATAGGTGCCCCATTATATTGTTGATGCAATATTGGTTTTACATCGGTGCCACTGCAATCAGGTGCGGTGTCCACATGTGCACAAAAACAAATCACTGGCAATTTTAATGCATCTAATTTTTCTTGTTCAATGGTTGCAGGAATCGTAGCCATGACATAGCCATTGGTATCCATGGTGGCATCTACTAAACCTATGGCTAGCAATTCTTGAAGCAATAATGTAGATAAATCCTTTTGCTTTTCAGTCGAAGGAAAACTAAGACTATTCGGATCACTTTGTGTGTCTATTTGTACATAGCGCATCAATCTTTCAGCCACCCCAAACGCATTCCATTCCATACTTTTTATTTTGCTGTGTGAAGGTATTAAAAAAGGCACCCCGAATCAACGGAATGCCTTTTTTTAAAAATCTTTAACCTATTATTAAGGCATGATGATGGTAGACTTTGGTGTAATGCCAACCAATTCAAGATCAAAAGTTAAATCTTGACCAGCAAGACTATGGTTTGCATCTAATACAACCACTTCCTCTTTCACTTCTACTACTGTTACTTGAAATTGTTGACCTTGACCATTGTTCATTGTTAAAGCCATCCCTATTTCAGGATTTAAATCTGCAGGGAACTGTGTTTTTGGAAATTCAACAATCATTTCTGGTTGTTTAGGACCATATGCCTCCATAAATGGAATATGAATTGTTTTCTTTTCTCCTACTGTCATTTCTAAAACCCCATTATCAAAACCAGGAATGACCATACCTGACCCAACTTCAAATTCCAGAGGGGCTCTTCCTTCAGAAGAGTCAAATGTTTCACCAGACGTTAATTTACCGTGGTAATGCACTTGAATGGTATCCCCATTTTTTACTTGTTGCATATTGTTTTTTTTAAATAAAGCACTTAGGGTGCAAAGGGCAAAAGTAGTAAATTCTAGTTAACTTTGCAAGATGAATGCCAGTCCAAAAATAGTCTTTATGGGGACCCCCAGTTTTGCTGTCGCTTCATTGAAAGCACTCTTAGATGCTAAAATGAATGTGGTCGGTGTGGTCACTGCACCTGACAAGCCAGCTGGAAGAGGCATGCAATTACAACAAAGTGCAGTGAAACAATTTGCCCTTGAACATCAACTTCCAATTGCACAACCAGAAAAATTAAAATCGCCCGAATTTTTTGCACAAATTCAAGCATGGCAGCCAGATCTTCAAATAGTGGTGGCCTTTAGAATGTTACCAGAATCAATTTGGTCCTACCCTCCAATGGGCACCCTCAATGTGCATGGTTCTTTACTACCAAAATACCGAGGTGCAGCACCAATTAATTGGGCCATCATCAATGGTGAAAAAGAAACAGGCGTGACGACATTCAGATTGCAACATGCCATTGATACTGGAGACATCTTATTGCAAGAACGCATTCCAATTTCGCAGGATATGACCGCAGGCGAATTACATGATACCATGATGGAAGTTGGAGCTCAAACACTCGTTAAAACTTTAGTTGGATTGATCGCTGGTACAATTCAATCCAAACCTCAAGAAGAGACACTCGCTAGTTTACATGCCCCAAAAATATTTACAAAGGATTGTCAAATCGATTGGCAGCAGCCTGTTGCACAAATTCATAATTTAATTCGAGGACTCGCTCCCTTTCCAGGGGCTTTAACAAAAGTGGATGGTAAGATTGTAAAATTATTTAGTACAAGTATTGTCCATGAAAATCCAAAAGAACCTGCTGGCAGTTTTGTCACTGATGGAAAGACCTACGTAAGATTTACATGCAGTGATGGTTACATTCAATTAAATGATATCCAATGGGAAGGAAAAAAAAGAATGCCGATTGCAGACTTTTTAAGAGGCTATAAAAAAGCGGATTAAAATTATTAATAGGTCACAGACACTTGAAAGGTCTTATTGGTCACGCCTAAAATAGCAGCAGCAGCGTCATTTAATCGATACTGAATGGCATTGCCTACCTCAGGTAATGCATTGATCACTTTAGCACAAATACTTTTTAAATCAGAAGTGGTAATTCTAACAATGGTACCCACCGGTAATTCATTGGTTAAAATATAAAATTTATTATCCTTCCAACCACTCATACTTTTAAATACGGCAGCCGTTCCATTTAAGGTTTGAAAAGTAGCTGCTTTTTTTTGATTCGAGAAAAAGCTTGCAAAATACCCTTCGTTTGCCACTGTACTTTCTTGAACTAAACTTGTTTTCTGAACACTATCTTTAATTCGAGATTGTTCTTTGTTTTGAGCAATCATTTGCCATTGAGCGGTTCTAACCACAGGTGTTACTTTAGCTACTGATTTCTTTGATTTTGAACTTTTCTTTTTAGACTTCGAGTACTTGCTAGATTTCTTTTTACTCCCTTTTTTGGACTTAGAAGATTTGCTAGCTGGCTTCTTTTGGGTCGCTTTTTTAACGGTCTGTCCTTTTTTAGCCACAGTTTTCCCCTTTGCTCCAGTGGCATCCGTTTGGCTAAATAGACCAAAAGCTAGAATCAGGTATAAAATGTACTTCTTCAAGGAGGACAAATTTACAAAATCTAAATGCAAAAAAAGATATAAAATTACTTATAACAT
>CAIZLI010000296.1 GCA_903933765.1 uncultured Bacteroidota bacterium | reverse complement strand
GAGCTGGTAATGAATTCATGTTTCAGATGATGGCCTATCAAAATATACAAGTGATGAACGCCTATGAAATTAAAAAAATCGTCACCACTTGTCCGCATTGTTTCAATACTTTAAAAAACGAATACCCTACATTGGGAGGTAACTACGACGTGATTCACCACACACAGTTTTTACAGGAATTGATTGAAAATGGAAAGATCAAGATTTCGGATAGCAATGAATGGAAAGGTAAAACAATCACCTACCATGACAGTTGTTATTTAGGAAGAGCGAATGATATTTATGAAGCACCAAGAAAAGTATTGGAATCATTGGATGTTGAACTAAAAGAAATGCGCAGGTGTAAATCTAAAGGACTTTGTTGTGGCGCAGGTGGAGCTCAGATGTTTAAAGAGGAAGAAAAAGGTACAAGCAGGGTTAATATGGAAAGAGCAGACGAAGCCATTGAAACAAAAGCAGATTTTGTAGCGAGTGCTTGTCCGTTTTGCAATACCATGATGACGGATGGTATCAAAAACAGAGACGAAGAAGTGAAGACAGAAGTATTAGACATTGCTGAAATCATTGCGAAAGCAATACAATAAATCATTGCGAAAGCAACAATAAATTAAATATGGTTGACTTACCTACTATACTCCCAAAAAATTTCGATCCCCAGTCTAGGGTTTGGGTCTACCAAGCCAACAGGACTTTCACCATGGGTGAAATTTTTGAGCTGGAACCATTGCTAGAAAATTTTGTAGAAGACTGGAAGAGCCATGGCGCAAAAGTAAAGGGCTATGCCACTGTTTTATATGGACAATTCATTTTGATCATGGCGGACGAAACTGCTACCACCGTTGGCGGATGCAGTACAGACAGTTCTGTGCATGTGATTAAAACGATTGAACAATTAACAGGTGTACAAATGTTCAATAGAACACTTTTAGCTTTTTTTGTAAAGGATAAAGTTCAGACCGTTCCTCAAGCACAATTCAATTACGCCCTTGAAAATGGATTGCTATCCATGGATACCCTTTATTTCAATAATTTAGTCAATACAAAAGCGACACTCGAAACTGAATGGTTACAACCTATTTCAAAGAGTTGGCTCGCTCAGTCCATTCAAGCTAAATAAAATGAGTACAACTATCGTATACGCCATCCCTAATTGCAATACAGTCAAGAAAGCATTGGACTGGATGAAGGCCAACAAGCAAGCTTATAGTTTTCATGATTACAAAAAACAAGGCATCACAAGTGCTCAACTAACCAGCTGGGCTAAACAAGTTGGATGGGAAGCATTGATCAATAAAAAAGGCACCACCTGGAAAATACTCGGGCCTGAGGTTCAAGCCACTATTACCAATCAAAAAGCTGCCATTGCATTGATGGCAGAAAAAACATCTGTGATACGTCGCCCTTTGATTGAGCAAGACGGAAAAATTATGGCACTTGGGTTCGATGAAGCAGCATATAAAAAAGCATTTAAATAAAATACTAGTACTAAAAAAGTCCCGAAGTGATTCGGGACTTTTTTGTAAGGTTAACTTTAAGCCATATATACCTGCTACCAAAAGTAGCTAAGTACAGCTACTGCAAAGATCAAATTATAAATAATATAAAAAATAAACCTTTTGAAATTTTTTCTTGAAAGTGTAGAATTTGCTCTTTTAACTTTATAAAATGACCCTGACAGAATTATAAAATTAATAGTAAAAATGATAAACGGAATCCATAACAACTTTTCATTATCAAAAAGTCTTCTGACAGTAGAATAGATTGCATAAGATAGAAGATTCAATATTGTATAAGTATCCAAAATCTTAACTGCAAATTCTTCGGAATATTT
>CAIZLI010000295.1 GCA_903933765.1 uncultured Bacteroidota bacterium | reverse complement strand
TTAGTATTAGATCGTCGTTTAGCGAACAAGCGTATCTTCCCTGCAATTGATTTAACAGGATCAAGCACGCGTCGTGATGATTTATTATTAGACAAAGATGTATTACAAAGAATGAATATCCTTCGTTTGTTCTTAAACGATATGAACACCGACGAAGCAATGAACGAATTATTAAAACGCATGCGCGGCACTAAAGACAATGAAGAGTTTTTAGCTTCCATGAATAGATAATAAAAAAAGCCTCAGAAAATTCTGAGGCTTTTTTTATTAATGCGCTTCAAGCCAATTTTTTCCTTGGCCAATTTCTGCTTCTACCGGAACGCCGTTTGGTAATTCCATTGCGGTGGTCATACAAGATAAAATCAATTCTTTTAATGCAGGTAGTTCAGACTCTACTGCATCAAATACCAATTCATCGTGTACTTGTAAAATCATTTTTGATTCCCAATGTTGTTGTTTCATTGCATGATGGATCTTGATCATCGCCAACTTAATCATATCTGCCGCAGATCCTTGTATTGGTGAATTGATGGCGTTACGTTCTGCAAAGCCACGCACTGTAAAATTAGAAGAATTGATATCCCTCAGCCAGCGCTTACGTCCCATTAAGGTTTCAACAAAACCTTGTTCTTTGGCCTTATTGATTTGTTGATCCATGTACAACTGAATATTTGGAAATTCCTTTTTATAATTATCTATAATCTCTTTTGCCTCTGTTCTTGAAATGCCCAAATTTTCGGCTAGACCGAATGCCCCCTGTCCGTAAATGATACCAAAGTTGACGCTCTTAGCTTTATAACGTTGTTCTTTTGTTACTTCAGCTTCTGGGATACCATATACTTTGGCAGCCGTTGCAGTGTGGATGTCTTTCCCTTGTTTAAATGCGTCGCACATATTTGGATCACCACTTATAGCAGCAACCACCCTTAATTCAATTTGAGAATAATCCGCGCTTACTAAAATACGAGCAGGATCTCTTGGAATAAATGCTTTTCGAACTTCTCTTCCGCGCTCAGAACGAATGGGGATATTTTGCAAATTTGGATTGGTGCTACTTAATCTTCCCGTTACAGCAACCGCTTGTGCATAGCTAGTATGTATTCTTCCTGTTTTTGGATTGACGATAGCAGGCAAGGCATCCACATAAGTAGATTTTAATTTACTGAGTTCTCTAAAGTTTAAAATATCGTCTACAATTTTATGTTTCGCTGCCAGCTTTGCAAGTACATCTTCGCCTGTAGCGTATTGACCCGTTTTTGTTTTTTTTGCTTTTGGATCAATTTTTAAAATATCAAACAAGACCTCACCCAATTGTTTTGGAGATGCCAAATTAAATCTTACACCTGCTTGTTCAAACACACGCTCTTCACTTATTTTTATATCTGCTTCTAATACCTTGCTATATTCATTTAAAAATTGTTCGTCTACTTTTACACCCTCAAATTCCATGTCCACTAATACTTGCATCAATGGATTTTCGACTTCTTCAAAAACACGCTTCACTTCGCGCTTTGTCAATAAGGGCTCGAAGCATTCTTTTAATTGAAAAGTGATGTCTGCGTCCTCTGTGGCATATTCAGTGATTTGATCCAAGGGAACATCGCGCATCGTTCCTTGATTTTTTCCTTTTTTACCAATTAGGTTTTCGATGCTCACTGGCGCATATCCTAAAAATTGTTCACTTAGGATATCCATGCTGCGTCTACCTTCTGGCTCTATCACATAGTGCGCTAACATGGTATCAAAAGTTTTACCTTTTAATATTACACCATACCATTTGAGCACCAAGAAATCATATTTTAAATTTTGGCCTATCCATGTGATTGTTTCATCTTCAAATAAGGGTTGAAGTTTTTTCAAAATATGTTTTGCACCATCGGCGCCATCGCCATCGTTCGCAACTGGTATATAATAACCGGTATGTGTGGTATTTGAAAAACTTAATCCTACTAACTGCACATTGTTCGCATCAATACCGGTTGTTTCTGTATCAATACAAATTTCCTTGTTGGCAATTATCTTTTTAATAAAAGCATCGATCGCCTGATCGCCAACAATCATTTCATATGTATGTGGCGTATTTTCAATATTTTTATTTGCAATTAATTTAGGTAAATCGGACCCTTCTTCATCGTCATCGTAACCAGGATTGCCTGGCTCGTCATTAGGCTCTAGCACAGACTGCGTGCCTGCTTCTGAATCAAGCACAATTGTTTTTGTTTTTACAGTTGTCTTTTTAGATTTGACTTCATTGCCAAATAAATCTGTTTGCACTTCGTCGTTATCAATTTTCTTTTTTTCATCAGACGCTGTTCGCGTCTTCTCCTCAAACTCGCTACCCAGTATGCGTTTTCCAAGGGTCTTGAACTCAAGTAAATTAAAGATCTCTGTTAATGCTGGAATATTTTTTTCAGATAATTGATAATCTTCTTCGTGAAACTGAACTGGCACATTGGTAATGATGGTTGCCAATTTTTTACTCATGATAGCCGATTCCTTTCCTGCTCTCACTTTTTCACCCATCGCACCTTTGATCTTATCTGCATTCGCTAACACACCCTCGAGTGTATCATACTCTTTTAATAATTTTGCTGCGGTCTTTTCGCCGACACCTGGAATACCAGGAATATTATCTGCCGCATCACCCATTAAGCCTAACATGTCTATCACTTGATCAACGCGCGCAATATCCCATTTCGCTTTTATTTTTTCTGCATCTAGTATTTCTCTTTCATTCCCAAATGCGGGCGGCTTCCACATATACACATTCTCTTTCACCAATAATTGACCATAATCTTTATCGGGCGTAACCATGTACACTTCATAACCCAAGTCTGCAGCCTGCCAAGCCAATGTACCTATTACGTCATCCGCCTCGTAACCATCACATTCTACCACAGGAATATTAAACCCTTCTATGATGGCTTTAATATGTGGCAATGAACTTAATAAATCTTCGGGCGCGGCTTCTCTATTTGCTTTGTAGTCTGTGAAGTCGGTATGTCTTTCGGTAGGTGCATGTGTATCAAAACATACTGCAATATGGGAAGGGTTTTCCTTTTTAATAATCTCCAATAAGGTATTGGTAAATCCAAACTGCGCATTGGTATTAATGCCAGTGCTCGTAATTCTTGGGGTGCGGATGAGGGCATAATAGGCCCTATATATTAAGGCCAGCGCATCTAGTAAATATAGTTTTTTAGACATGCTGCTAAGTTAGCCAAAAAAAATCCTCCCAGTTCAGATTTACCGAGCTGGGAGGAAACTTATTTTTCCACGTTTACATTACCATTTCAAATAGCAATGGAAGCAGTTGGATATGAATTTATTTCAATTGATACTTGTGCTTGTAGCGCTCATATAATTGCTTGCCTTTATTGTCTAAAGACACATTACGACCCTGGATAAATGCCTGACCAATTACACTAGACTTCATATCTAATAAATCGCCATTCACAATTAAAAGGTTCGCGTCTTTTCCGGTTTCAATAGTGCCAGTTTTATCTTCGATACCTAAAATTTTAGCAGGATTTAAAGTCACAGCAGAAAGTGCTTGCTCTTTGGTTAAACCATAAGTAGCAGCTGTTCCAGCATTAAAAGCAAGGTTACGAAAGCGACTTTGATCGTGTGTATCATTCAAACAAAACAACACACCTGCTTTTTGTAAAGCTGCTGGTGTTTTATAAGGCTGGTCCACGTCGTCATCTTCCATAGAAGGCAAGGAATGTTGACGATCTAAAATTACTGGCACATTGTTTTCTGCTAATAAATCTGCAATTTGATAGGCTTCTGTTCCGCCCACAATCACCAATTTAAATCCAAAAGATTTTGCAAGGTCCATCGCCAATAACATTTGCTTCACTTCGTTTGCACGAACAAATAATTTTTGCTTACCATCAAATAAACCACGCACTGCTTCTAATTTTAAATTATTCGCAGTATGTGTTTTTTCTTGGTAATATGCTTTAGCGTCAGTAAAAAAGGTTTTGATGGTTTCAATCTTTTCCATCGCCGCTTTCGCTAAATCGCCACCAGGACCAGGACGCATAAATGCCATACGACCACCACGACGTGGCATCAAGCTTGGCATATTGATATACAGTCCATTGTCCATTTTATAAGCAGCGTCTTCATAGTTCCACGCGTCTAATTGTACTACGCTTGCTTGGCCCTCAATCAATTCGCCTTGAGGTGCAACACCTGCTAATAAAATACCATTCTCACGCAAGACACCAATAATTTTTGAATCAGTATTGTATGCCACGATCGATCTAATGTTTGCATTGTTTTCTCCGATTTCTGCAAAATCATTGCTACCTCTCACGCCAGAGCTAATTTCTCTTAGCCCTAAATCAGATGAAGGAAGGATCAAGCCTGGATAAACCTGTTTGCCCGTTCCATCAATCACCTTGGCGCCAGCTGGTACAGTAACATTACCCACACCAATAATTTTTCCATTTTCAAACGCAATAGACGCGTCTGTCAAAGTGGTTCCGTTTCCAACATGCACCGTAGCATGTGTGATCACCGTTACCCCTTTTTGTATTGCAGCTGGATACACATTGTCTTGTGCACTTGCAGTTAAACCTAACAACGCAAGAGCAAAAATGCTTAAATATTTCTTTTGCATAGTCTAGTTTTTTTGAGATTCGTAAATAGTGTTAAGACCTTCGTTATGATCGTGGTCTCCGCACTCTAATAATATTTGCGTAGTTGGCATAGCTGGTCTTGTTGGCATACCGGCTCTTTTATCGCCTAACATTTTTTGAATCAGCTTCGTTCTTTCTGCTGTTACCTGTTTGCTGCGCTCCGCATCTTTTTCACGATCAAAATAAACAGTACCATCTACAATCGTGTATAAAGATTTTGCATAGATGCTTAATGGATGCTCGCTCCATAAAACCACATCTGCATCTTTACCCACTTTGATACTTCCTACTTTATTATCTACATGAAGTGCTTTTGCTGGATTCAAAGTAACCATTTTCAATGCTTCCTCTTCAGACACGCCACCATATTTTACAGCTTTTCCAGCTTCTTGATTCAAGCGACGCGCCATTTCGGCATCATCAGAATTAATCACGGTGTTCACACCAACATTGTGCATAATGGCTGCGTTGTATGCAATCGCATCAGTCACTTCTGTTTTGTATGCAAACCAGTCCGAGAAGGTTGCTGCACTAGCGCCGTGTAATTTCATTTTATCTGCAACTTTATATCCATCTAAAATATGGGTGAATGTGTTGATGTTAAAATCATAACCCTGTGCTTTGAACTTTTCAACCGCGCGCATTGCATACGTAATTTCTGTTTGTACATAAGAGTGACAAGTGATAAAACGTTTTTTATTCATGATTTCCGTCAACGCCTCTAATTCTAAATCTCTTCTGGTCGTTGTTGGGTTTGCTTTCATTGCTTTTTGATAATCCACTGCCTTATCAAACGCATCTGTCAACACTTCTTCAACGCCCATTCTCGTGTCAGGAAAACGATTATTAGAAGCAGAAGTGGTGCGTTTTACGTTTTCACCCAATGCAAACTTGATGAATGGATCTGCGCCTGCAAATTTCAATCCTTCGTCTGTGGTACCCCATCTTAATTTAATCAATTGTGTTTGTCCGCCAATTGTATTCGCGCTTCCGTGAAGGATATGAGAAGAAGTTACACCGCCACTTAATTGACGATATATATTAATGTCCTCTGGATTCATATTATCACCAACCCTTACTTCTGCAGTAGTGGATTGCGAACCTTCGTTAATAGACAGCGCTGCGATATGCGAATGCTCGTCGATGATACCAGCACTTAAATACTTGCCTGTTCCATCTACCACTCTTGCACCCGCTTCTGTTAATTCCTTTCCAATTTTTGCAATTTTACCTGCTTTTAAAAGCACGTCTGTATTTTGTAAAGTACCTTCTTTTTCGTTGGTCAATACGGTTGCGTTTTTAATTAAAATGGTTTCTTGTTGTGGGATGGATTCGTTGCCTAATCCAACAAATGGATAAGTCACTTTTGAAATTAATTTCACTGGCTCTGCCGCTTTCTTTTCCTCCACTGCAGCAGTTGCAGGAGTTACAAGGCTTGCTGACCAAGTCAATTTACCGCCCTTTGTATCCGTTCCAAATCCATTCCAACCGCCGCTTGCTATCACACCGCTTAAGCGAATGCTTTCAACACCACGACCCTTTTTTTCTGGGAAACTTATTTTAACCAAGGCATCGCTCACTGCAATTTTTGCAGCTAAAGTATCTGTTCCGATTATTGTTGCTGATAAGTCTTTTTTAATTTCAACCGTGTAGTCTGTTTTTGTACCAGCATTGTTAACGGTTAGTTTGTATTTACCCGCAAAACTGTTCCACTCTGATGCATTCACATCAAACTTGTTTCCTTGAATCCAGTTTTCAATAATTTTTGCATTGCTATTAAAAATAGATTCTGTGGTAATTAAGAAGTTAGCCAATTTGCCCACTTCCAACGAACCCACCTGGTCGTATACACCAATTTGTTGTGCTGGTGTTTTTGTTAAAGCTTCTAAAGCTTTTGTCTCAGAAAGACCATGTTGAACCGCTTTTCTAAGATTGGTCAAAAATTGCTTTCCGTCTCTCATGTCGGCCATACTGATACTAAAGCTGATGCCTGCTTTTTCAAATGCTGCAGGATTGGTTGGTGCCAATTCCCAATGCTTCATTTCTGATAAAGCTACAAACCTTGCATCATTCGCATCTTCCACATCCAATGCCGCTGGAAAATCAAGACCCAATATATAAGATGCTTTTATTTTAGCTAATTCGTCAATTCTTTGATAACCATTATCTGCACCCCTAATGATGTATTGTGTTCCAAATTCTTTTGCAATACGATCTGCTCTTAATGTAGACCATTTGTCATCGGCAACAAAAATTTGAGGTAAACTTGCGTTTGCATTAAAAGCTTCAAGTGATAAATTCACACCTTCTGAAGCTGGCTTGGTTGCGTACCATTTTGCATCTAAATAAGTTTGGCGTAATAAAGCAATGCTACCCATTAAACTACTTGGATATGTTTGTGTAGAAGTGCCTTTATCAAAAGAAAACACTTGTGCTGCTTTTGATTTTAAAATAGTTTGGTTTTCGTTTGTGCCCGCCAAGGTAACCACCGCACCTGTTCCTCTTGCGATACCATCTTTCACATGCGTGAATACAACACCATAACCATTGTTTCTAAAACCAACCGCAGTTGCATCATCAGTGCTGAAAGACTCCACCGCATTCACTTCTGGCTTAATTGCTTGGTTCCAATTGTATGCTCCTGCCTTATTAGAAAGAAACTGTCCTGGTGCGCCGAAGTTAAATCCTGCTGCGCCACGCTTTGGTGTATTTGCACCATAGTCTGTTAGAGGATCCACAAAACTAGGATAGATAAACTTTCCATTACAGTCAACCACAATGGCTTCTTTAGGAATTTCAACTGCTGCACCAACGGCAACAATTTTTCCTTGCTTAATCACAAGTGTTCCTTTTTCAATTTTTGTTTTTTCGTTTTGAACGATGGTTGCATTGGTAAATGCATACACACCTGTTCTCGTGTCTCTCACTCCATTAATTGGAAATGTCTCCTGCGAAAATGCAGTTGCTCCAATTACAAGTAAAAGAAGAGATAAAACAATCCTCCTCATACGCGGTTGATTTTAGTTTTGAATAAAAAAATAAGGCCCCAATTTTACTCCAAAATACTTTGGGGAGTTGATGGAAACTCGTCTTTCTAAAGCTACTAAAAACAACGATTCAACAAAGGGGAACTTGCCTTTTTTTGATAAATGGCGATGGGGATTTTGGATACACTATCGACCCATGTAGACCATTAGGATTTGAATATCACTAGGATTCACGCCGCTAATTCTACTTGCCTGGCCAATGGTGATTGGTCTAATTTTTTTAAACTTCTGCATGGCTTCTATAGAGAGTGCTGGCACTTTATCATAATCAAAACTATCCGGTATCACCTTGTGCTCTAATGCAGACATCCTTTCCACGATTTCTTTTTCTTTCTCTATATATCTTTCATACTTCACCTGGATCTCTGCTTGCTCTAAATAATCAGGATCATTGCCTTGAAGTTTTTCATTTAATGAAACCGAATTTTCCATTAATTGTTGCAAACTAATATTAGGTCTTAAAACTAATTTAGCTGCTTTTTGTTTTTCGGTCATCGCCGCAGAGTCAATGGTACCAAGGAATGCATTGATTTCGTCTGGTTCGATTGAATGTGTATTCAATGTATTTTTTATCTCTGCAACATAATTATTTTTATCTTGTACTTTGCGCATGCGCTCAATACTTGCTAATCCTAAATTGTAGGCTATTTCTGTTAATCTTAAATCTGCATTGTCTTGACGCAGCAAGGTTCTAAACTCTGCCCTAGATGTAAACATTCTATAAGGCTCGTTTGTTCCTTTGCTAATTAAGTCGTCTATCAACACACCAATATAAGCATCACTTCTTTGTAAAATAAATGGTGCCTTTTCGTTGATTTTTAAATGTGCATTCATGCCGGCCATCATCCCTTGACACGCCGCTTCTTCATAACCCGTTGTACCGTTAATTTGTCCGGCAAAATAGAGATTGTCAATCGCCTTTGTTTCGAGCGTGTACTTTAATTGAGTGGGTTGGAAAAAATCATATTCAATCGCATAGCCCGGTCGGAACATTCTTGCATTTTCAAAGCCAGGAACCATTCTAAGTGCTTGATATTGAACCTCTTCTGGCAAGCTCGTGCTAAATCCATTCACATAAACCTCGACCGTATTCCAGCCTTCTGGCTCCACAAATAATTGGTGTCTTTCTCTGTCAGCAAATCGATTGATTTTATCTTCGATACTTGGGCAATACCTTGGACCCACGCCCTCTATACGCCCTTGATACATTGGGCTTCTATCAAATCCGGTTTTTAAAATATCGTGCACAATTGGGTCGGTATAAGTAATCCAACAAGAGCGCTGATCTTCGGCTTTTACCCTCGGAATGTCCATATAACTAAAGCCTACCACCTCTTCGTCTCCCTTTTGTTCTTCCATTTTAGAATAATCCAGGCTTCTACCATCTACTCTTGGAGGTGTTCCTGTCTTGAGTCTATCAGATTCTAGACCAAATGAAACCAGCTGTTCTGTAATGCCTGTTGCTGCTCTTTCTGCTACACGGCCCCCACCCATTTGCTTTTCACCTATGTGCATGATGCCATTTAGGAAAGTACCGCTAGTGATCACCACCGCGTCGGCTAAGATCTCGTGCCCCATGCTAGTTTTAACGCCAGATACCTTTCCGTTTTTTATAATCAGTTCATTTACAGAGTCTTGGTAAAAATCAACATTCGGTGTTAGCTCTAACATTTCTCTCCATTTGCTAGCAAACAAGTGTCGATCATTTTGTGCCCTTGGGCTCCACATTGCAGGGCCCTTACTTTTATTCAACATCCTAAACTGAATCGTACTTAAATCAGACACAATTCCACTGTATCCACCCAGGGCGTCTATCTCTCTCACAATTTGACCCTTTGCAATTCCGCCCATGGCAGGATTACAGCTCATTTGCGCAATGGTCTGCATATTCATAGTGATTAACAGGACTTTAGAGCCCATATTCGCCGCCGCCGCCGCCGCTTCAGAACCTGCGTGGCCCGCTCCTACTACTATGACATTGTATTTTGGAAACATAAGGTTGCAAAGATAAGATGGAATTACTAAATTAATGACGTTCCATGTGGAACATCGTCAATTTTTAGTCTTTTATTAAATGAATGTTTAACCTCACCTTTAAACATTTGACTTAGAAAAAATACCGAAATATTCGTCTCTCAGCTCGCGCTGCTCGAATGTTCGTCGAATATTTGTATTGTTTTCTAAGTTTCATTCATTGAAGTAATGCTAGGCCATTATATTCCTCCTCTTATAAACAATAAGTCATTGAGAATAATATACTATTCCGTAGCGAAACTTCGAGCGAAGCGAGCGTAGAGCCAAGGGATAGGTATATTTTCTCAAACATTATGTTCATAAGTGGATCACAAATGTTCCACGTGGAACACTTAACCCACAATTTTCAAATACGCCTTCAGCCATTTATCCTCCATGGAGCGCATTGTCTTCTGGTCGGCGGGTTTTTTGTCCTTATACCCACAAAAATGCAGTGCACCATGAAAAATAACCCTCAAAAGCTCGTGGGTATATAAGTTCCCCTCGGTTTTTGCATTCTCCTTAACGCGATCGATACTTATATATACATCTCCAATTAGACGCCCCTTCTGCTCTGACAAATCAAAGCTGATGATGTCCGTATAGAAATTATGATTGAGGAAGCGCTTATTGATATCTAATAGAAAGGCGTCGGAACAAAATACATATTGGAGTGTTTCTATATGAACACCCTCTTTAAGGCATTGTTTATTGATAAAGGTTTTCAACTCGGTCCTAGATCTAAGACTGGTGGACCTATCCGCATTATTAAAAAAAATAGTATGGGGCATAAAACGCTGAAACTGATTGTATTTATAACGAAATTTAATGCTCCATATTTCGTAAGCACATAAATATAAACTATGGTATCTTTGTGGTCTATTATGAAGAAATTGTCAGATTTAAAAATTGGAGAATCGGGTATCATTCATTCCTTTGAAAATGATGAAATATTTTTAAAGTTGATGGAAATGGGTTGTATCCCAGGTGAGACCATAAGGGTTGAACAAATAGCGCCCCTTGGTGATCCTATTTCAATTTCTGTAGCGGGCTATCAATTAAGCTTAAGAAATGACGAGGCAGAGGGTATAATTATAACCTAGAAAAGATATAAACAACTGAATATCAACATATTAAGATGAAAATTGGTTTATTTTTTGGTTCATTTAATCCTATACACCATGGTCACTTAATGGTTGCAAGCTTTATTGCGAATCATACCGATTTGCAACAAGTCTGGTTGGTTGTTTCTCCACAAAATCCACATAAAACACAATCCAGTTTATTGAACGAGTATGATCGTTTGCATTTAGCACAATTAGCGATTGAAGATGATGCTCAAATTAAAGTAAGTGATATTGAATTTAAATTACCGAAGCCTTCTTACACGATTGATACATTAACCTATTTAGAAGAAAAATATCCTCAACACCAGTTTTATGTCATCATGGGAAGTGATAGTTTTCAAAATTTACCTAAATGGAAAAACTTCGAAGCGCTTGTTAAAAACTATCAATTCATTGTTTATAGAAGACCGGGCTTTGAGATCGTTGAAAAATATGGAGCAGATGTAACTTATTTAGAAGCGCCCATGTTAGAGTTGTCTGCAACATTAATTCGTAATAATTGCAAGGATGGCATCACTATACGTTATTTGGTTCCCGAGGATGTAAGATTAGAAATAGAGAGAAATAATTATTTTAAAGGAGAAAGCGCGAAGGGGCTTGATGAAAAGTAGAAAATTAAAAAGATCTAAGAAAACCTCCGCCCTAATCATTTCTTTTTGTACACGGGCACGGTTGAACAAGGTTCCCCATACATGATACTTTTTACTACAGGTCGTAATTTATGCGTAATCGCAATGAATGCAGATTCTCCAATAGGTGTATCACCACAGCCCTTTACAACAACACGCTGATCAATAAATGTAGTTGGATCTATATTTTGAATCGCTTCTAATAAAACCAATTCTCTTGTTTTGTTTTCATCTCCGAAATAAACAGATTTCGCGAAAGGAGAAAGATTAGCAACAATTAACATATTAGCCCACATTGGAATAATCGCATCTGTACTACAAAAAATACCAACAATCTTGTTTTCAAACTGCGTCCAATCTATTGAAGAAAGACTTGCGCGAAATTCTTTTTCTTTTAGTATTAATTCCATAAACAAGTATGGCTTGATATCAAAAACAACAATTTGGTTGTTTGGGATATATTGTGCAAGGTCTAAACTAATTAAACCACTCTCCGCTACTTTATTGATGAAGGGCTCTGACATGTTGTAAAATTAAATTGTTTTTTAGAAAACAAGGCAGAATATAGTTTCGAAAAGCAATAAAAAACCCCCGAGCATTCGGGGGTTAAAATATTTTTAGCTAAGACTAGTAAACCTTCATTCGATTGTCTTTAATCTTTGCCACTTTTTTTAGTGCAATATTGGTTCTATAGATCACCGATCTTGTTCTGTTAAGGAGGTCTGATTCAAAACTTACTAGGTCTTGTGTGGCCGCTTTTGCACCCTGTGATTTTACGCTAATTACAAAAACACCAGCATTTCCTGCAATAGGTGCGCTTGGTTTGTTTAAGAAGGCTTTATTAAAAGCTGCGCCAACCAGTTTTGGCTCATTACCAATACCGGGTATTAACGAATAATTGAAATTAATACTGTCTGCAGGTTGTACAACTGTTTTAGCATTTGCGGCGATCGCTTCCATTGTATTTCCTTTAAAGCTTTGTTTAATCTGGGTTGCTTTCTTTTGATCTCTCAAAATTCCTTCTACCTGTGGTTTTGCTGAAGCAACGGATGCTAGACCAGCTTTTTCTTCACCTGTTATAATTGCAACAAAATAACTATCGCCAATCTCTGTAGGTTCTGATACAGAATTTAAATCATTTTCATATACCCAACGAACAAGGCTTCTAGATTCTCCAAGACCTGGAATTTCATAATCCATTGATTTAATACCAACCGCCGGGAATGTTTGTTTATTTAATTTAACCGCTTCTTGATTGAAGGATTTAATATCCTTACTTGCTGTGGCAAAAGCTGCAGCAGCAGCAGACGCCGCTCCAATTGTTTCACTACTAGGAAGAATTGCTTTTGATAAATAAGCGATTTTATAAGCAGGGCTTCTTGGTGTTTGTTTTAATACTTCTATATAGTGGTATCCGAAATCTGTTTTTACAACACCTTTTGTACCAACAGAATTGTCAAAAGAAAAATCATTGAAAGGACCAACCATTTGTGCTTGCGGGAACATTTCATATTTACCGCCCTTTTCCTTGCTTCCTGCGTCTTCTGAATATTTTAAAACCATTGCATCAAAAGAGGCGCCGCCCGCAATCGCAAACCTAATGCTATCTATTAATTTTTTTGCAGTGCTATCGTCGCGAACAAGTTGTCCGTTTTGTCCTGCGGTTGTTATTAATATATGTCTAACACTTGCACTATCTGGCCATTGCTTAACGCCAATCACTTTTGCAATTGTATAATTTTTTCCATCTACATATGGACCATACACGTTTCCAACACCAGCGGCAATGATCGCTTCTTTATTAGGAATCTGAATAGACTTACCGCTTATGAAACTATTATAAAAAGGCAAATCAGAACCAACCTTATTTAAGAAAACAGCAGGATCTTGAGCTGCTTGGAAATCTGCTTTTAAAGCGGTGATTGAATTTAAAACATTCGTTGAGTCTGCGCTTGTTGGCGCGGCAGAAAATCCAACGAAATTAATTGACTTTGATGCTTCTTCAACCTGAAAGGCTGCGGCATTTTCTTTAATATAAGAAGCGACTTCATCATCGGTCACTTTTATTGTACTATCAGAAATATTAGCATAAGGAACACCAATAATATCAATGTTTGTAATACTATTCGATTCGTTGTATTGTTTTTGCACCATCCATGTTGGAAGCTGAAGACCTTTAACTATAAGTGCCTGGTATTTATTTCTCAATCTGTTCTCTATAGATGGCTCGATGTATAGCTTTTCTATTTGATTGATTTGTTCTTGGTTTTTACTTTTTTTAACCTGAGCAATTGCTTGTTTTGCATCATTCACTTTAAACTCTCCAGTATTAGGATCTGTGAACTCTTGCTTAAATGGAGATTCTGTTCCAAATAAAACATCAGTTAGTTCTTTATTACCAATAGTAATGCCTAGTTTTTCTTGTTCATTAATATATAAAATACGATCAATTTCTTGATTCCATAAAAAGCCAATTAGTTGTTCACGCTTTACGCCCTGAGAGGCATAATTTTGTACTTGAATTTCTAATTTCTCTTCGAAATTTATTTTATTAATAGCAACCCCATTTACAGTACCAAGGTCCGTTTCTGTAGTATTACCTTGTTTACCAATTCCATCTTGTAATACAAAAGCAACCAATGCGATTACAATAATTGTAAAGATGATCCAAGCACCTTTATCACGAATGTTCTGAATAATAGACATATGTATCTTATAATTATATAGGCAGCAAATTTAGTATATTATATGAACGAAAATCATTTGAATCCTTATTAAAATACACAAACCATAAGTGGATAATTAAAAAAACAGTGGATAAGCTCCTTTTTTGATCAAAAAAGTGGGTATAAAAAATGAATAAGCTGATTTGGATATATAAATAAGTATATTTTAAGGGATTTTAAAGTCAACTTATACCCGTTAATTAACAGTGGATAAGCTGTTATTATTTAAAAAAGAACAAAAACTATATATC
>CAIZLI010000294.1 GCA_903933765.1 uncultured Bacteroidota bacterium | reverse complement strand
GTATAAGTGGTTAAAAATGTATGGGTTAAAGTTAGTATTTATTACCAAAAACTGTGGATAAAATTGTGTAAATTAATACTGATTTTAAGCATAAAAAAGGGGTCAAAAAGTTATCTTCGTATAGGTACGTATCCAAGGCCTTTTTGGCCACAGGAAATTGACTATAAGAAACAAAAAATATGGAAGAAAATTTAGGTGGAAATTTAGGTCTAGAACAGACACAAGATAATGATCGTGTGATTAGAGTCAACATTGAGGAGCAGATGAAAACCTCTTATATTGACTACTCAATGTCTGTGATTGTAGGTCGTGCATTACCCGATGTGCGTGACGGTTTTAAACCAGTTCATCGTCGTGTATTGTTTGCCATGCACGAATTAGGGAATAATAGCAATAAAGCATATAAAAAATCTGCTCGTATAGTTGGAGAAGTGATGGGTAAATTTCACCCACACGGTGATACCGCTATTTATGACACTTTAGTGCGTATGGCACAGGAGTGGACGATGCGTTATAAGTTGGTAGATGGACAGGGTAATTTTGGTAACCAAGATGGTGATCCACCGGCAGCTATGCGTTATACGGAAGCGCGTTTACAAAAGATTTCTGAGGCGATGTTGGATGATTTGGAAAAAGATACAGTCGATTATCAATTGAACTTTGATGATAGCTTATCTGAGCCAAGCGTGCTACCTACAAGGATTCCACAACTTTTAGTGAATGGATCATCTGGTATTGCAGTAGGTATGGCGACCAATATGTTGCCACATAATTTGAATGAAGTAGTAGACGGATGTATCGCCTACATCAACAATAAAGACATTACGATCGAAGAATTAATTACGATTGTAAAAGCGCCCGATTTTCCTACAGGTGGCGTGATTTATGGCATGGAAGGGGTGAAGCAAGGATTGATGACAGGACGTGGTCGTGTGGTAGTGCGTGGAAAATGTAATGTAGAGACAAAAGCCAATGGTCGTGAGATGATTGTGATCAATGAAATTCCTTACCAAGTAAATCGTGATCATTTAACAGATCGTATTGGTCAATTGGTGGTGGATAAAGTGGTAGATGGTATCACACACGTGAACAATGAAAGTAATAAACGTGAAGGAACACGTATCGTTATTGAATTACGTAAGGATGCTGTAGCGCAGGTGATCATTAACCAATTATTCAAATTCACAGAATTGCAAACCAGTTATGGTATCAATAATGTGGCGTTGGTAAAAGGTCGTCCTAGGATTTTGAACCTAAGAGATTTGATTTTAGAGTTCGTTGATTTTAGAATGGAAGTGGTGATTCGTCGTGCAAAATTTGAATTAAAAAAGGCCGAAGAGCGTGCACATATTTTAGAAGGCTATTTAATTGCTTTGGATCATTTAGACGAAGTGATTCGTTTAATCAGAAACTCAGCCAATCCAGAAGCAGCAAAAGAATCTTTAATCAATGCAGGATGGGGTATTTTAGATATCCAAGCCAAGGCAATTTTAGAATTAAGATTGCAGCGTTTAACAGGCATGGAGCGTGAGAAAATTAAAGAAGAATTTGATCAATTGATGAAATTGATTGCTTCTATAAAAGAATTATTAGGTAGTGAACATTTACGTTTTGAATTAATCAAAACTGAATTATTAGAAGTAAAAGAAAAGTTTGGTGACGAGCGTAAATCAGAGATTCAATACTTAGCAGATGAAATGCGTATCGAAGATTTAATCGAAGAAGAAGATGTGGTGATTACAATTTCTCATTTAGGTTATATCAAACGTACATCCGCAACTGAATATCGTCAACAAAAGCGTGGAGGCCGCGGTGCTATTGGATCTAAGACAAGAGAAGAAGATTATGTAGAGCATTTATTTATTGCATCTACCCATGATACGATGTTGTTCTTTACAGAAAAAGGAAGATGTTTCTGGATGCGTGTTTATGAAATTCCAGAAGGTGAAAAAACAAGTAAGGGTAGAGCGATCCAAAACTTAATTCAACTCCCACAAGACGATAAAGTAAAAGCCATTATCGAAGTGCGTAATTTGGCCGATAAGGATTATGTAAATAATCACTACATCATTTTATGTACTAAGAAAGGGATCATCAAGAAAACATGTTTGGAAGAATTTAGTCGTCCAAGAGTGAATGGTGTAAATGCCATTACAATTAATGAAGGCGATGAATTATTAGCAGCACGTTTAACAGATGGCAATAATGAAGTGATGATGGCTGTGAAGTCTGGTCGTGCCATTCGCTTCCCAGAGGAAAAAGTGAGACCAACAGGAAGAGGCGCGATTGGTGTAGCTGGTATCGAAGTGGATGATGAAACAGACGAAGTGGTTGGTTTAGTTTGTGTAAGTAGAGAAGACAAAGACCGTACAATATTGGTAGTGAGTCAACAAGGTTATGGTAAACGTACTCCAATCGATGACTACCGTATCACCAACCGTGGTGGTAAAGGTGTTAAAACCATCAATGTGACCGAAAAAACTGGCTCTTTGGTTGGATTAATGGATGTCTTAGAAAAAGAAGACTTAATTATTACATGTAAATCTGGCGTAACCATTAGAACTAGTATTGCTGACATTAGAGAAGCGGGTAGAGCAACACAGGGTGTTAAATTGATTCGTTTAGACGAAAACGATGAAATTGCAGCGACTTCTAAGATCGAAGAACAAGATGTCCCTGAGGAAGGAGAAACTGCTAGTAATGAAGCGATTATCACAGATGATACAAGCGATGCTTCAGACAACTCAATTGATGATACAGTAAACAATGAAGGCGATGATACGCCAGAAGCATAAATTTTATAACTTTAGTACTTTAAAATAATGATTATGAAAAAATGGATTGGTGCAATGTTCTTGATGACAGTAATGCAAACTGCATTTGCTCAAGACTTTAAAAAAGTAGAAACGAGCTTATTATTAAACAATTTTGAAGCTGCTAAGACAGAATACGAAAAGGCAGTAGCAAAAAAAGCTAGTTTAGAAACGACTGCAGAAGGGTATTACTGGAAATCAAAAATTTATGCAGGTTTATCTAAGGATCCAGCTGCTAAATATCCAGATGCTGCAGATAAATTATACAAAAGCTTGGAAGACTATATGAAAGCTGATCCTGAATTTACAATTGCAATAAAAAATGGACAAGAGCCATTTTTTGAAGTGTATATCAAAAGTTTTAAGGATGGTGTAGCCACTTTTGGTGAAAAAAAATGGAAAGAAGCTGCTGCCAATTTTGATAGAGGCGTGGTATTAAGTGATATCATTTTTTCAAAAGGGTGGTCTACCAATAAACAACCATTTGATACAACCACACTAATGTATGCGGGTTATTCAAATCAAAATGCAGGAAATGATGACCTTACCATCAAGTATTATACAAGAATGATCAATGCCAACATGAAAGCCCCAGATTTGTTGGATATGTATAAATATGTTTTAATAAAAGCTGCTGAGAAAAAGGACAAAGCCATGTTTGATCAATACTATACTATTTCTGAGCAGAACTATCCAGAAGAAAAATGGTTTGAATTTAGAGCAGATTATATCGACAAAAACTTAACTGCCGAAGAAAAAGTAGCATCTTATGAAGCACAAATAGCAGCCAATACGATCAATGAAACAGAATGTCAAATGTATGGTGACATGTTTATGGCTTCAAGAAACGTAGATGGATTATCTGACGATAAGGCAAATTACTTCTTAGATAAGGCAGCTGATGCTTATATGAGAGCTTATAAGTTGAATCCTACCAATTTTGCTGCAGCATTTAACGTTGGTATTAGCTATTACAACCAATACACTGTATTAGATGACCAATTTGTTAATAATATCAGGGCTTTACAACAATTGAACACCAATAAGCCAGTTGCACCTAAAGATCCAAAGAAGAAATTGGCATTTGATGCTGCATTCAAGGCACAACAAGATTCTATCAAAAAATTGAACCTGGCATTAGATGCGCCAATGAAGGCAAAAGCAGATCAAGCCATCGAGTGGATCGAAAATGCCTTCAATATTGTTAAGGACAAAGCAACTTTAACTAAAACTGAAAAGAATGTGGCAGCTAGATCGGTGGATTTCTTAGCAACCTTATATGCGGCTAAAAGAGATAAGAACAGAACCAATCAAAAGTTATATGATGAGTTAGACGCTAAGTTTACCAAGTATGATTTGCTACATGATAAATACCAATAGATTCGATCAATTGAATTAATCCAATTCAAAATAATTATGAAAGCCTTCCCACACGGGAGGGCTTTTTTATGCTAAAATTTTATTGTTATCAGATTTACAAAGAAGTACTTACAAAGAATCACAGTTATGAATAAATGAAACCAAATCGATATTTGGATCATGGCTACTAACAGGGTACTATCTTCAATATACTATTTAACATAATGTTAATTATAAGCAATTAATATAGGTTTAAATCTATCGCTATACTGTTTGTTCAATACAAAATAGGTTGTATTTTGTAGGATAAACATATCACACTATGCCTTCACATTCATCTAGAAGAAAATTTGTACAAGACGCTGGTTTAGCATCTATCGCTTTAAGTTTAAGTCCACAATTTATCAAAGCGCAATCCAATACTCAAAAAGATATCGTAAAAATGGCCATTATTGGAACTGGATTTAGAGGCCAAAATCATATCGATATGTTGGTAAATCGTCAAGACGTTGTAATTGTCGCCTTTGCCGATCCAGATGAAAAGATGTTAGCGGATGCACAAAATCTGCTTAAAAAAGCCGGTAGACCAGCCGCTATAGAGTATAAAAATGGCAAGGAAGACTACAAAAACCTACTTAAAAGAACGGATATTGATGCGGTCATCATTGCTACACCATGGGAATGGCATATCCCTCAAGCCATAGAAGCGATCAAAAATGGGGTTATTCCAGGCGTAGAAGTTTGTGGTGCCATCAATATTAAGGAATGCTGGGATGTGGTGAATGCAAGTGAAAAGTACAATGTTCCAGTAATGTGTCTAGAGAATGTATGTTATCGTCGTGATTTCTTAGCAGTCTATAATATGGTAAGAAAAGGCCTATTTGGAGAATTATTGCACCTGGAAGGCGGATATAAGCACGATTTAAGGGGTGTAAAGTTCAATAATGGCGTTACAGCCTATAATTCAGGAGCTGAATTTGGGGATAAAGGCTATAGTGAGGCAAAATGGAGAACAAACCACTCCTTATATAGGAATGGAGAATTGTATCCCACGCATGGACTTGGGCCAGTTGCTATGATGCTCGATATCAATAGAGGGAATCAATTAACAAGACTTTCTTCTGTGGCTACTAAGGCTAGAGGTTTACATAAATATATAGTTAACCATCCACAAGGTGGTGAAAATCACC
>CAIZLI010000293.1 GCA_903933765.1 uncultured Bacteroidota bacterium | reverse complement strand
CCCCCATTGTGGTATTTCAATCACCCCATCGCATACTTGAATCACTTCATCACTTACACCGTCTACTTCATTACCAAAAACAAAAGCTGTTGGCATTTGCTTGTATACATATTCATCCAGCATGATGCTTCCTTCTGTTTGTTCAATCGCAAGCACTTTATACCCTCTTTCTTTTAAAGCCAATACAGCATCAACCGTATGTTCATAATACAACCAATCCACTGAATCGGTGGCGCCTAAAGCTGTTTTATGGATATCGCGATGTGGTGGCTGTGGGGTGAAGCCACATAGACAAATCCCACTGATTAAAAATGCATCTGCTGTTCTAAAGACACTGCCTACATTGTGCATGCTACGGATATTGTCCATCACAACCACCAGCGGCTTTTTGTCTGCTAGTTTAAAGTCTTCGACAGACTTTCTCCCCAATTCCTCCATGCTTAATTTACGCATAGTGCAAAAGTAAGCTTTTCAAATATTAAAAAATTATGTAGGTTTGTCACCCATGTCAAAATCAAGTTCAGAAACACCTCTAATGCAACAGCATCGGGCTATTAAACAAAAATACCCTGACGCTATTTTACTCTTTAGAGTGGGTGATTTTTATGAGACATTTGGAGAAGATGCGGTGATTGCCTCTAAGGTGTTAGGCATCACATTAACCAAAAGAAACAATGGCGCTGCCTCCTCAAGTGAGCTTGCTGGTTTCCCCCATCATTCATTGGATACATATTTACACAAATTGGTCAAGGCAGGACATCGTGTTGCCATATGCGACCAATTAGAAGACCCAAAAACAGTCAAGGGCATTGTGAAAAGAGGTGTGACGGATATGTTGACACCTGGGATTGCCACCAACGATAAACTATTGGAGCATAAACAAAATAATTTTTTAGCCGCTTTATTTATAGAAAATGACAATGGTGGTATTGCCTTTTTAGATATCACTACTGGCGAGTTCTTAATTGCAGAAGGCAATGTAGCATACTTGGATAAATTATTACAAAGTTTACAACCTGCCGAAATCCTTTATCCTAAAAATTATCAAAACACATTTAAGGAACATTTTGGTGCTGGTTTTTATACTTATGGTTTAGATAGCTGGATTTTTGATGAAGCATTTGGCACTGAACTTTTGTTAAAACATTTTCAGACGCAGAGTCTAAAAGGATTCGGGATTGAATCCCAAAAATTAGGCATCATTGCTGCGGGTGCCATCCTGCATTATTTAAAAGAAACGGAACATCCTCACTTACAACATATCCATACCATTGGTCGCATCGATCGTAATGAAATTTTATGGATGGATAAATTCACCATTCGTAATTTAGAACTGATTGGCAATGGTACAGGACAAAAGGGTTTGATCGATATCATGGATGCCACTAAAAGTCCCATGGGCGCAAGGTTATTAAAGCGTTGGTTGATTTTCCCATTGCAATCATTGGAACAAATTAATCAAAGACTCAGTGCAGTCGCTTATTTTTTAGATGCTAAAGTAACTGCAACTACATTACATGAGACCATTGAGTCATGTGGTGACTTAGAAAGATTAACAAGTAAATTAGCAAGTCGAAAAATACAACCAAGAGAGTTGGTGCAATTAGAAAAATCTTTAACTGCAGTTGCAACCATTAAAGCAAACTTAACACCAAGCACGAACACCTATTTAAAGACACTTGCAGAAAATTTAGTGGTTTGTCAAAAGACCATTGAAGCCATTCAATACTATATCATGGAGCAGCCTCCTGCAACCATCCTGAAAGGCGGATTTATAAAAAATGGCGTTGACCCAAGTTTAGATGAATTAAGAAATATATCAAGTGGTGGTAAGGAATACCTCACTCAATTACAAAATAAAGAAGCAGAACGCACTGGTATTAGTTCCTTAAAAATTGGTTACAACAATGTGTATGGATATTATTTAGAAGTTACCCATGTACATAAAAATAAAGTACCTGCTGATTGGATTCGTAAACAAACATTAACCACTGCCGAAAGATATATCACCCCTGAACTAAAAGAATACGAAGAAAAAATATTAGGCGCTGAGGATAAAATTTTTGCTTTAGAACAACAGTTGTACCAACATTTATTGGATCTTATTTTAAGGGATCTAAATGCCATTCAAACCAATGGACAGTTTGT
>CAIZLI010000292.1 GCA_903933765.1 uncultured Bacteroidota bacterium | reverse complement strand
TCTTACAGATTACGTCAAATTGAGAACATCAATAAAAGCACTTTCCATAAATTAGATATCCCTAGCGGTAAAGATGTTTGTAGAAAACAATTCTTCCACGTCATGGATAAATTAATGTCTACCGATGTGAGCCATGGTGATTATGAAACTTATGTGCCAATGTTAGCAGAGAAATTTGCCGACATGACAAAGGAAGAAATTTTGAAGCGCGTCGCTGCTTTAGAGTTCAATCGTTTCTTAGCCTATTATGAAAATGCAGCAGATTTAAATATCCGTGCAGTTGAAAAAGGCCGTCGTGATGTAGGTGGTATGCAGGATCGTAATAGAGAAAGAGGACGTAACGAATACTCAGATCGCAGAAGTGGCGGAGATAGAACAAATGACAGCAGAGATCGTGGTGCAGACCGCGGAGATAGAGGCGGCCGAAGCCAATCAAGAGGAACTGCAGGCGCAACTCGTTTGTTCGTGAATTTGGGAACTAAAGATGGTTTTTATAAAGCGAGTTTCTTACAATTTATTTTAGACATGAGTGATTTGAAAAAAGAAGTCTTGGGTAAAATTGATATGAGAGACATGAATAGCTGGATAGAAATTGAATCTAGTGCTGCTAAAAAAATGATTAGTGCCTTAGATGGTAAAAACTATAAGGGTCGTCGTATTCGTATGAATGATGCTGATAGTGGAGGTCAAAGAGGCAGTAACGAAGGATAATTCATATTATATCTCTAATTTATAAATCGGTTAACATGGGAATTTTATTAAAGAAAACACCATTGATCATCTCAGGTCCTTGTAGTGCAGAAACAGAAGAACAAGTGATGCAAACAGCGCAGCGTTTAGCTGCTACTGGTAAAGTAGATATTTTACGTGCAGGTATTTGGAAGCCAAGAACAAGACCTGGTAGTTTCGAAGGTATTGGTACAAAAGGTTTGCCTTGGTTGCAACAAGCAAAAAAGGAAACTGGATTACCAGTGGCTGTAGAAGTTGCTACTGCAAAACAAGTAGAAGATGCATTGCATTTTGGTGTAGATGTACTTTGGATTGGAGCAAGAACGACGGTGAATCCTTTTAGTGTGCAAGACATTGCAGATGCATTAAGAGGTGTTAAAGTGCCTGTGTTAATTAAGAATCCTTTGAACCCCGATTTGGAATTATGGGTAGGTGGTATGGAGCGTATTGCAAAAGCAGGTATTGAAGAACTTGGTTTAATCCACAGAGGATTTAGTTCTTATGGCAATACAGAATTCCGTAACGCACCTATGTGGCATCTAGCCATTGAGATGAAGCGTCGTTTCCCAGGTATTCCAATGATCAATGATCCTTCACATATTTGTGGTCGTCGAGATATCTTACAAGAAGTAGCGCAACAAGCGATTGACTTGGACTTTGATGGTTTAATCATTGAATCACATATAGATCCTGACAATGCATGGAGTGATGCGAAACAACAAATTACGCCAGAAGTATTGAAGGAGCTATTGGAAGCCATTCGTTGGAGAAAAGAAAATATTGCTTCTGAAGAATTTCATACTGCATTAGAAAAATTACGTCAACAAATCAATCAATTAGATGATGAGTTGTTAACAGTGTTATCTACAAGAATGAAAGTGGCTCAAAAAATTGGTGAGTACAAAAAGAACAATGATATCACCATCCTTCAAACCAATCGTTGGAATGAAATTTTAGAAAGAGCGGTTGCAAAAGGAAATAAAATGGGATTGAGTGATGACTTTATCACTAAATACATGGATGCAGTACATATGGAAAGCATTCAACAACAAAATAAAATTATGAATAGCTAAGATTGTCTGGCAAGTCCAGCAATTTTAGTTATTATAAATGGATTAAAATGAAAAACTGGAAAGTTAAATTTTCAAATAATACAGTTGAGTTTGTGTTAGATGGCAAATTTGCAGCTATTGGTAAAATGGTAGACAAAGCAAATGCGATTTATATCACAGACGAAAATGTGTATGCTTTGCATCAGCAAATCTTTAAAGGGAAACCAACTATTGTGATTCCTGCTGGAGAAGTACATAAGCAACAAGCAACAGTCGATTTTATCATAGAAGCCTTATTGAATTTTGGCGCCAATAGACAATCTGTATTGATTGGTGTGGGCGGAGGTGTTGTCACGGATATGGTGGGCTATGTGGCTGGTGTGTTTATGCGCGGCGTTCAATTTGGATTTGCACCAACAACCCTATTGGCGATGGTAGACGCGGCGATTGGCGGAAAAAATGGCATCGATGTAGGGGTCTATAAAAATATGGTAGGATTGATTCGTCAACCTGCTTTTATTGTATACGACCACAGCTTTTTAGCAACTTTACCAAGTTATCAATGGGAAAATGGTTTTGCAGAAATCATCAAACATGCTGCAATCAAAGATGCAAGCATGCTGAAGGAATTAAATGAAAAGGATTTAGGATTCTATCAAAAGAATAAAAAAGCCTTGGCTGCATTGATTCAAAAAAATGTAGAGATCAAAGTAAAAGTGGTACAGAAAGATGAGTTTGAACAAGGTGATCGTAAGCTGTTAAATTTTGGACATACACTTGGACATGCCATTGAAAATGAACATGCTTTATTACATGGGCATGCAATCAGTATTGGGATGGTCTACGCTGCTAAAATTTCACAAGTATTATTAGGTTTCACTGGTACAGGTTTATTGGTAGAGACACTTAAAAAATATGGCTTACCAACTGCGATGCATTTTGATGTTGATGCTGCAATGGCACTCATGCAAAAAGATAAAAAGAAGGCCAATGCGGGCATGCAATATGTGCTTTTAAGTAAAATTGGAAAGGGGGTATATGAAACCATCCCAATGAAAACTTTACAAAAACTGATTAAATTATATTCTTAAAATGCGCGCGACAGTCTATCCAAATACACTGAAAGGCGAGCAGGTTGCACCGGCTAGTAAAAGTAGTATGCAAAGAGCATGTGCTGCTGCCTTACTGCATGCTGGTACAACCCGAATTTTCAATCCTGGTCATTCCAATGATGATCTTGCCGCAATAGATGTGATTCAAAAGCTAGGGGCTACTGTTACAATGGAACAGCCGTCTAATGAAAAAATAAATGGCACTAGTCTTATCGTTCATTCTAATGGCGTTCAACCAACTGGATCTAGTATGAATTGTGGAGAAAGTGGTTTAGGTATTCGAATGTTTACACCGATCGCTGCATTGAGTGATCAATCTATCACGATCGAAGGAAAAGGGAGTTTATTAAAAAGGCCAATGCATTTTTTTGATGCCATTTTTCCGAAAATTGGTATCAAAATACAATCGCAATCTGGTTATTTGCCTATCCAAATAAAAGGCCCTTTAAAGCCTGCAAATATTGAAGTGGATGGATCTTTAAGTTCTCAGTTTTTAACTGGTTTGTTAATGGCTTATGCCGCAACAGATCACACCAATGCAGTGATTGAAGTGCAGGATTTAAAAAGTAAACCATATATCGATCTCACTTTGTCCGTTCTAAATGCATTTGGTTGGAAGGTGCAACATCAAGATTATAAACGTTTTGAATTTTTAGCACATCCGCCTTTAGCAGCGCATATTGATTATACTGTAGAAGGCGACTGGAGTGGAGCTGCTTTTTTATTGGTAGCAGGTGCGATTGCCGGTCCTATCACAGTCAAAGGATTACAATTGGATTCTACACAAGCAGATAAAGCAGTGCTGCAAGCATTAAAAGCAACTGGTGCATCCATTGAAATTAAAGAGCACACAATTCAAATAGGTCCAGCTAAAGACAGTACCGGATTGGTTGGTCCATTAAAAGCGTTTGAATTTGACGCAACAGATTGTCCAGATTTATTTCCTCCTTTGGTTGCACTAGCGTCCGTTTGCGATGGCATAACAATCCTTCATGGGGTAAGTCGTTTAGCACATAAAGAAAGTGACAGGGGCTTAACTTTGCAAACTGAATTTGCAAAATTGGGCATTCGCATTGAACTAGATCAGGATAGGATGTTGGTGTATGGGGGGACAGGTATAAAGGGAGCAGAAGTCTTTTCACAACACGATCATCGTATAGCGATGGCTTGTGGGGTTGTTGCATTGTGTGCGGATGGTCCTATTTCCATCACCGATGCAGAAGCGGTAAATAAATCCTATACCGATTTCTTTAAACACCTGCAGCATTTAGGGGCAAAAGTGGATTTAGATAAAATTGCTTAACTTGTATACACTATAAAAGTACATTCATGAATAGTTTTGGTACCTTATTTAAAGTTCAAATTTTTGGCGAATCACATGGCGAATGCGTTGGCGTTTTAGTAGATGGATGTCCAGCAGGGTTGCCGCTACAACAATCCGATTTTGTAGAAGACATGGAGCGCAGAAAAGGAGGCAAACAAAAAGGAACAACCCCAAGACAAGAAGATGATATTCCTTTTTTTAAAACAGGTGTTTTTAATGACACCACAACTGGTGCCCCATTGATGTTGTTGTTTGAAAATAACAATACAAGAAGTGGTGATTATGAAAAACAAAGAGCTGTGCCTAGACCTGGCCATGCAGATTTTACGGCGCATCAAAAATTTGGCGGGTTTGAAGATTATAGAGGTGGCGGACATTTTAGCGGCAGATTGACAGCATGTTTGGTAGGCGTGGGAGTGATTGCAAAAAAATTATTAAAAGGGGTTGAGGTACAAGCATCGATTTTAAGTATTGGTGGCGAAACAGATTTGGAAAAAGGGTTACAAAACGCCATTGATCAAAAAGACAGCGTGGGCGGTATTGTTGAATGTGTAGTAAAAGGATTACCAATTGGATTAGGGGAACATTTTTTTAATTCTGTAGAGTCATTGATCAGCCATGCAGTTTTTTCGATTCCAGCAATCAGAGGTATTGAATTTGGAACAGGGTTTGCTGCAGCAAATATGTTTGGTGTGGAACACAATGATGCAATTATAGATGGCACAGGTAAAACAAAAACAAACCATGCAGGTGGTGTGGTGGGGGGATATACCAATGGGAACGATTTGGTATTTAGAATTGCAGTAAAACCTACCTCTTCCACCCCTAAGCTACAACAAACATGGAATTGGGAAACCAATGAACAGGAAGATTTTTCGGTAAAAGGCAGGCATGATTTATGCATTGCTTTGAGAGTACCCGTAGTACTCGAAGCGGTAACGGCGATGGTCCTTGCAGATCTAATGATGATCGACCAACGCATACCAAGAGTTATTCATCATTAAAATTAAAAAAAATGGAAAGCGAATTTATATATCATGTAACAACAGCTAAAGAATGGGAAGAAGCGCAAATAAAAAAAAGTTATTTGCCAAAAGATTATGCAAAAGATGGATTCATACATTGTTCTATTGAAAGACAAATAGAAGGGGTGCTTGAAAGGTTTTATCAAGGGCAAACTGGCTTGGTAAAATTGAAAATAGAAAAAGCCAAAGTGCAAAGGCCAGTATTATTTGAATTAGCAGAGGATCTGAATGAATTATTCCCACATATTTATGGGCCATTGAACCTAGACAGTGTGGTGTCGGTCATTCCAATTTAGGTAAATCGCAATTTTAAAACGTAAACCCATGAAAAAACAGGTCATTCATTCAATTGTTTGCGTTTATTTTATGTTGATTTGTGGATCTATTCAAGCACAAAACATCCATGCGAATACACTAACAACAGAAAATTATCTAGATAGTGTCAATATCAAAAAGTATAAAAACAAAATTGATACCAAGAGAATTAAAATTGAAATCAATCATATCCAGGGCATATCAAGTTTTTATAGCAAAAGCTTAAATGGAACAAAGACTTCTACAGGGGAGCGTTTTTACAATAATAAGTTCACTGCAGCCTGTAATTTGTATAAGTTAAATACAATCGTTAGGGTCACAAACTTAAGGAATGGAAAGACGGTACTAGTAAGGATCAATGACCGAATGCACCCCAATATGTTAAGAAAGGGCAGGGTCATAGATTTAAGTCAATCTGCAGCTAAACAATTGGTTTTCAGTTCAAAAGGACTTGTAAAAGTAATGGTAGACGCTATTGGGTATTCCAAAAAGAACCCTAAATTAGACGACCTAAATAGGCCTTGAAAAATTTCAATAATTCGCCATTTAGACCTAAATTTGTGATACATTTAACAAACAATTCATATGAAGAAATTATTATTTTCTCTAATCGCTTTGGGTTTTATTTTTACTGCTCAAGCTCAAATTAGCAATGGCGGTAAGAAAAAAACTTTCTTGTCTGCAAGGTACACTGCAATTGATTTTAAAACCCCCTCTTTAGTTAATAAAACTTCAATTGGTCAGGTTTTGAGTGATAAGAAATGGGCGCAATTACCAGATACAAAAAGAGCAATTGGTTTAGGAATGATTCGTTCTTACACTGATCAAATTGATATGTACACCAATGTTGATTTATCGATCACTACAATGCCTGGTATCACAATCAATGCATTTAAAGGGTATACTGAATATTTTTATGCTTCTGTTGAATCAGGAATGAATGTAAAAATGTTTAAAACGGATAAAAAAGTAAATCCTTATGTTTCATTTGGTTTAGGTGTTAGAAGTTTCAATTTTTACAAATATGGTGCTTATGCTCCATTGGGATTGGGATTACAAATCAAAACTTGTAAAGGTTCAAATTTAAATATCACGACAAATTACGCAGCTAAGATGTCTAAGTCTTTTGTACCTTCTTACAACTATG
>CAIZLI010000291.1 GCA_903933765.1 uncultured Bacteroidota bacterium | reverse complement strand
CCCAATTCCCCTTTTACTTCTCCTTTGGAACTTAGGGTTTTTAATTTTTGAGCGGCATCCACTGCATTACTCACTAATTCACGAACAAAGATTTCGTGGTCACTATAAAGGAACTTCTTAATGATTGGAAAGATGTTCTCTGTCTGAACTCTTATTTGACCTTTTTGCATAGTTATATCGTTTGGTTCTGTTAATGCAAAATAAGGACCAAAGCCAAGCTTCTGCCAAGCTGACAAGCAACCGGGATAAAATGGGTCAAAAACCGTTAATTTTTCAGCCAGGCTGCCCCAGAACAACGTGGATTGGTAAACAAAATGTCATCTGGATGACGGATTAAGAGCTGCTTTTCTGTGTTGAAAACAGAATATACGCCCAATATGGAACCATTTCCATTGGGGATGGCCCCACCTGCAAAATCTGCATAACCGCTGGTCCTAAGATAGATGGTACCACCAGAACAAAATTTAAGGGCACGACTTGCGCCCAATTTATTTTTTTTATCTGCAAAAGTTTGAGCTGTATCAGTTGCGGAGAATTCAATATTGGATATTTGAATCAAACGTCCTTGTAAGGAATCATGCAGGTTTTTAAATTGAATTTGAAGAGGAACGATCGGATAATTGTCTTGTAGGATTTGAATATGCTGTTTGAACAATGGCAAAGGGATGCCACCCGTTACTAAACTGCCTGAGCTACTATCAACCGCACCCACTAATTGAATCATGCGACGATAATCCGATAAGAGTAAATCTTTTAAGCGCAAACGAATCAATGTACCCACTGGATAATCTTGAAAAAGATTTTGTCCATCCAATAACAACATGATACCACCCGTGCTGTCTTGTATAACAAGTGATTTATACCAATTGTCATATTCGTCATTGGCAACAACGACTGCCTGAAGCATCCATTCCTTTTGAATTGGCTCAACAGATCCAGTCAGATGTAACCGTTTAAGTTGCTTAATGCTTATTAGACTATCACTCCATTGTCCTTGCACTGGACTGGCATAAGCGGCTTTCTTGAAACAAGCCATGCAACAACATAATGTAAAAAGGATCATTGCAAAAGCGGCTAAAAAAGAGAGGTTGTTTTTCATAAAAAGAAATTATAAGTGAGGTAAAATAGTTGAGATAGTGATTGGATTGGATTGGATTGGATTAGAATAGAATAAATTGGAATGAATTGATTTAGACTGAAGTGTATTTTATAAAATTGATTGGATTGGATTTATAGCAACGATACCTGAAGCCCAATGGTGTAGGTCCTGCCCAAATCATAAATGTATTTTGGTGAAAATTTTTGCAAACTGAAATTTTTGTAATCATACCTAGACTGTTCAAAAATTAAACTAGGAATGGACGCGTTTAAAAGATTTCGAATGGAGCTAGTTAGCCTTAAATTTATTTTACTGTTTTGTGTTGCTATTTGAAAACTTTTTGAAATAAATAAATTCGATACCCATTGATTGGGCGCCCAAACAGGCGTATACAAAGTTTCCCATACATCATTTGTTGGACTATTGTCTTTTACCCAATCACTTCTTCTAAAAACATCATGACTAATTGCACGCCTACTTGCAAACAAACTGGTATAGCTAATACGCAATGAATAACTGGGCTGATAATTGATTGTGAACGCCTGCACAGATTGAGGATGGGATGTGGCAGGAAAATTTTTCAACAACAACTTGCCTGATTGTACTTTGTATAAATTATCTGCCAGTCTAATTTCATAAAGCGGGTCATTGGTGATCGTATACCAGCCATAACTATTGCCAATACTGAATTGTATTGGACTGGTCCAATTGGTTTCAATATAAGATTCAAGCCCATGATGCATGGACTGCATTTGTCCAACACTTGCTCTTACAAATGCATTGAAGTAATCATGGTAGAATAATTTATACTGTCGTTCATTTTGATTAGACTGCGCAAAATATACTACACTGGCCTTGATATTACTACCCATGAATTGAAGTTTAACTTCGGAGCCCAAATGAATTAAAGGCAAAAGGAATGGATTTTGAATCGCATGATTTGCAGGATCTGTGTATAGGTCTGAGGCATCTGGCGCTTCCCATTCCTGATACAAACGAGTGGTCAAGTACCATCTGCCATTGAATTTATAACGGAGATAAGTTTGGTATTGATAGGATGGAAACAATGCGGATTCCGATAGGCCTTTAGATAAAGTAGGAAACAATCCATTTTGATTCATCCCATTTCTTTGATATTGATCATAGTTCATTTGTATCCCAAGGCCCCATTCCAAAAAAGGCGTTGCCCCATTTAATGCAGTCCATGTACTTATTTTTTGATTGCTTAAAACATAATGCGCGCCCCATGACTCCCCTTCTTTGATTTTTCGATCAGGAAATTGTAAATCATTTTGAAAAGCAGTTGCGAGTCCATCATCATTCACCCAACTATTGTAATTGAGGTAATACTTTGCGCCTAAAAGGTCTGCCACTTGATTGCTATATCCAATTTGATCCGAATGGATGGCTATACCAAGATGCCATTTACTTGTAGCGCTTATTGTATGATTCGATATAGCTGAAAAACGAATTAATTGTAATTTTTGAACTTGTTCATTGATGATATATTTAGCAGCTCCATTTGCAGTAGCTAGATTTTTTGCTTTTAATTGATCAAATTGAATTTGAAAAAATTCAGGATGGATCGCATACCAATTCAGTAAATTTTTTTTAAGTTGTTCGTCTATCGCATAACTAGGTAAATATTTATAATAGTCGGGCCTTGGATCTGCTGCCTTAGACCAATCCAACTGCGTTGAACTTTGTGTCCCAAGAACAACGCCAAGATTGAATTGAATTAGGTTTTCTTTTTTAGTACGAATATCATAATGCAGGCTCATTACTGGCGCATTGCTTTTCTTGGTATTGGCATAAAAAGGTTTTCCATCCAACCATCCCCAACTAGGATTGTACAAATTATTTTTTGTCAGGGTATATAATTCTTGAACTGTTGGCGCGCGCTTACCTTGCTGCACCGGGCTCCACCAAAAACTAAAACCCAATTGCCGATTTGCAGCAATCAATTTTTCAATACTCAATAAAATGCCCTGTCGATTTTTCAAACCATTTGCTAAATAACCTAAAGGCGTTTTTTGAAGCACTGCATCCACATTGATCCAATACGATTTTTTTATAAGTCCAGTATGCCATTGCAACCTAATTTCTTGCATGGTTGATGCATTGGATACATTAGAACTGACTGATTTTGTTTTTGTAAATAAGGAAGCATTAGAAGACATGGAACTGTTACCAGATGCACCACTCAATCCAAAGGAACTCATACCATAAGCTGTATTCATATCGATGGTTTTAAATCCAGCATATAAACCAGCATAACCAAAGTTGGGATCCCATCCATTTAAATTAGTGCGCCATTCAATCCCATTGATTTGATTCCCTTTATTACTGATCAATCCCCTTGGCACCCAATTCAATGCAAAGCCATGAAACCTTGCCATATCATGCAATCCTGCACTATTAGATTGTAATAAATTAGGTGTCCAATAGATAGACGATTCTCCCAATGCATCAAATTGCTTGGGCAATGCATCCGCATTTTCAATTTGAGCAAATAAAGGCGCAATAGATATACTCATGCAACAGCTAATAATAAAACAGAGACGCAAGATTCGATTCATGCAAGCAAATTGCATTTTTAAATCAATTAATTTCTTTCGGTAAATACGCAGTTAAGCATCTATTTAAAAACTGATATTCATGAAATCCCTTTATAAAAAACGCATTCAAAAAAATAAAAAAATATGGATAAAAAACCAATCAATTATGGTAAAAAAAACGGGGAGATAAATAGACAACCGGAAAAGAAAATGATTTTGAAAAAGAAGTTTTTCTTAATTATATTTTTATACTTAACAACCTGTTTTTTTCAAATCCAATTGCACGCTACACAAGTGGTGGCATTTTATAATTGTGAAAACTTTTATGATACCACCAATCAAATTGTGGTGAATGACGAAGAGTTCTTACCTAATAGTGCAAAGGGTTACAGCGCATCAAAGTATGCTCAAAAAACTGGGCAATTGAGTAAAGTACTTTTTGGTCTTGGGCAATTAGGCACCAAAGATGGGTTGGCATTATTGGGTGTAGCAGAAATCGAAAATCAATATGTGCTAGAAAAAGTCATCCAATCCAATGCACTAAGAAAATACCAATACAAATACATCCACTTTAATTCAAAAGACCCAAGAGGCATTGATGTGGCACTTATCTACCAGCCACGTTTTTTCAGTCCTTATCAATACAAGTCCTATTCTTTAAAAGACGCCAATCATTTTCAAGACTATGCCACCCGAGATATTTTATTAGTAAAAGGACAATTACAAGCACAATGGGTTTATGTATTGGTGAACCACTGGCCAAGTCGAAGAGGCGGATCCAACCTAGCTAAAAAAAATAGAATCTGGGCAGCCACTACCTGTAAGCGGATTATGGATAGTATCAATAAAGTCGATCCAAAGGCCTATTGGATTGTGATGGGCGATTTTAACGACAATCCAAACAATAAAAGTTTGCGGACCTTGGACCTGGATAACCCCTTTTTACCCTTATTTAGGCAAGGTCAAGGAAGTTTGGCATTTAGAGACAGCTGGAACCTCTTTGACCAGATCTTGCTAAGTCACAATTGGAAAATGCCAAATTCCAAATTAACTCATTATAAATCAATCATTTACAAAACACCCGATATGGTCGAAAACCAAGGCAAATACGCTGGATATCCTAAAAGAACCTGGAATGGGGACCAGTTTAGAGGCGGGTATAGTGATCATTTTCCAGTGGCCCTAATTTTTAAGCCAAATTTGACTGGAAATCCACTGAAATAGCCTACCTTCGCCCTCCCAAATCTGTTTTGGCAGATTCATTCTGAACAAGGATGTCCACTGGGAAAAACCAATTATTTAACCAAAAAATTCAAGTAATGAACAATTACGAATTAATGGTGATTTTTACACCGGTATTATCTGAAGAAGATTTTAAAT
>CAIZLI010000290.1 GCA_903933765.1 uncultured Bacteroidota bacterium | reverse complement strand
TTGACCGGTAATGAAAGAAGCGCGAAAAATAGTATCTGAGCGTTTGCTCGTTTCTACCACAAAGTAAAGCAGTTTTGCATAAAAAAACAATTTTTTATGGGTTATCTTTGAACCTCGAAATAACTAATATGTTCAACCAAAGAGTAAAAATCAAGCAATTGTTAAGCGGAACCGATGCTAATTCAGCTATCGGAGCCGAAGTAGTAGTCATGGGATGGGTGCGCACCTTCCGAAATAACCAGTTCATCGCATTGAACGACGGTAGCACCAATAATAATGTACAGGTGGTGGCTAGTTTGGGTGAATTTGAAGAAGCTATATTAAAACGCATCACCACGGGCGCTTCTTTAAAAGTAAAAGGCGTGGTGGTGGAAAGCCAAGGTAAAGGACAGACTGTTGAAGTAAAAGCAACAGCGATTGAAGTTTTAGGAGATAGTGATGCAGAAAAATATCCTTTACAACCTAAAAAGCACTCTTTAGAATTTTTAAGAGAAAAAGCACATTTGCGTTTTAGAACCAATACGTTCGGATCTGTGTTTCGTATTCGTCATTCATTGGCATTTGCGGTCCACCAATTTTTTAATGATCGCGGATTTTTATATTTAAACACACCTATCATTACATCAAGTGATGCCGAAGGTGCAGGTGAAATGTTTCGTGTGACGACACTTCCAATGGAAGGTGCGCCAAAAAACGAAGCAGGTGAAATTGATTTTACCGAAGACTTTTTTGGAAAGAGCACCAACTTAACTGTGAGTGGACAATTAGAAGGAGAGCTAGGCGCCATGGCGTTTTCAGACATTTATACTTTTGGTCCAACCTTCCGTGCAGAGAACTCAAACACGACAAGACACTTAGCTGAGTTTTGGATGATTGAGCCAGAGGTTGCATTCAATGACCTCGAAGACAATATGAATTTAGCAGAAGATTTCATGAAGCATTTAATTGCTTACGTAATGAAACACAATGCAGATGACTTAGCATTTTTAGATGCGCGTTTAGCAGAAGAAGAAAAACAGTTACCTACCGAAAAAAGAGCTGGTTTAGGATTGATCGAAAAATTAAAATTTGTTGTAGAAAACAGTTTTGAAAGAATTACTTATACCGAAGCCATTGATATTTTATTAAATAGCAATCACTATAAGAAAAAGAAATTTACGTATGATGTAAAATGGGGTATTGACTTACAAAGTGAGCACGAAAGGTTCTTGGTAGAGCAACATTTTAAAAAGCCAGTGATTGTGACAGGTTATCCAGCAGCGATCAAAGCATTTTATATGCGTATGAATGATGGATGTGAAGCTGGCAAAGAGACCGTGGCGGCCATGGATATTTTGGCACCAGGTATTGGAGAGATTGTGGGCGGATCACAAAGAGAAGAGCGCTTAGATAAACTAGAAGCTAGAATGAACGCGATGCATATTCCATTAGCCGAGATGAGTTATTATTTAGATACAAGACGTTTTGGCACCGTACCACACGCTGGATTTGGATTAGGATTTGAGCGTATGGTACAATTTGTTACAGGTATGACGAATATTAGAGACGTCATTCCTTTTGCCAGAACACCAAAGAATTGTGAATATTAATGGGCATTATTTATGTTTTAATTGGCGCGCTTTGTTTTGCAATAAGTAATGCTTATTGGAAAAAAGTAACAGCGACGATTCCTTACCAAATTGGTATGTTCTATCGAGGCATTTTTGCAACGATTATTTTTTCTGTTTTATATTTTGGTTTTCGCCAAGCAGATTTTTTCAAATACTGGGTCGTGCGTGATATTGCAATGGACAAGGAATTTATTTTATCTATCGCACTCAGTGTATTTAATATTTTTGGACTCGTGTTTTTTTTACAAGGGATTCAGAAAGCGCCTATAAGTGTTGTGGTGCCGGTGTCTTCGCTAAAAATATTTACCATTATAACGGCTGTATTTATTATGGGCGAAGTATGGTATCATAATTATTTAATTGCGTTTATATTAAGCACGGTTGGTTTATTCTTATTGTATTTTAAAAGAGCAGAGATACAAAATACAAAAGCATTTGAAAAAGGCATCTTGTATGGTATCGCATCTAGTTTTTTCTGGGGTAGTTCTTTTGCATTGTATAAATTTCCAATTGCGTGGTGGGGTCCACTTGGTTTTAGTTTGATCATTGAATCAGTAGCCATGTTATTTGGTTTGGTCTTGGTGATCAAAGATGGATTGCTGAATCAACTAATTTCCTATTTAAAATTTGTTCATATCAGGGCTTATTTAATTTTAGGCGCCTTACTTGTAATTGGAGGTCTTGCAATTAATATGAGCTATGGTTATTTACCAGTAGTGGTGATTAATATCTTAATTATTGGCAGTCAAATTATCTCTGTGCTGATTGGTTATTTCATCTATCAAGAACGCTTAAGCATCAAACAGTGGGTCGGATTGGCCTTAATCATTGCTAGTTTTTTTGTGGTTGCAATCGCCGCCTAGTCTTTCTGTTTTCCACTGATTTTCAATAAAGAAGCCTTATTTTTTGCTATTTAAGG
>CAIZLI010000289.1 GCA_903933765.1 uncultured Bacteroidota bacterium | reverse complement strand
CTGTCAAAAGCTGAGATAAAACCCGTTGAACCTGAACAGGATAATGCCTGCGAAGGGAAGGTCACCGCAATTTCTGCGCCTCTTCTCATAGCTATTCCCTGTTCCCAGTATTTTTAAACTTAACAATGAGCTATGACTAAGTTATTGGGCACTTTTGTATCGATTATATTTTTTGTTCCTTTATTCGCGCAACAAACAAAACAAATTGTAAAAAAGGATAGTACAAACAAATACACAGACAGCATTAGAAGTCTGCCTCCTCTTGAAATTAAGGCGATTAGAGTGAGCGAGCAGGCACCCTTTGCCAAGACAAATATCAGCAAAGCGCAAATTGCTTTGAATAATATTGGGCAAGACCTCCCCTTTTTACTTGAAAACACCCCTTCGGTGGTGGTGCATGCAGATGCCGGTATTGGTGTTGGTTATACAGGTATCAGAATCAGAGGTACAGATGCTACAAGAATCAATTTTACATTAAACGGCATTCCTTATAATGATCCAGAAAGTATGGGTACTTTTTTTGTGAATATTCCAGATTTTGGGTCAAGTGTCAATAGTATACAAATACAGAGAGGTGTTGGAACATCTACCAATGGTGCTGGTGCATTTGGAGCTAGTGTGAATTTAATGACCAACGAATACAATCCAAGCGCTTATTTATCCTTACAAAATACGGCTGGGTCTTTTAATAGTTTTAAAAATAACCTTGTGTTTGGGTCGGGATTGCTTAATAATAAATTCACCATCGACGGAAGGGTCAGTTCAATTAGAAGTGATGGATTTATAGATAGAGCAAATAGTGATTTGAAAAGTTATTTTCTAAGTAGTACTTACTGGGGAGAAAAATCTTCTTTGAGGTTGAATATTTTTAGTGGTAAGGAAAAGACCTACCAAGCATGGTATGGGGTGCCGCAGGAACTATTAGCAACGAATAGAACATTCAATCCTGCAGGTACAGAAAAGGCGGATGCACCCTACGAGAATCAAACAGACAATTATACCCAAACACATTACCAATTGTTTTATAATAAAAAAATGAAAGGGAATTGGAAATGGAATACAGCTTTTTATTTAACTAAAGGAAAAGGTTATTATGAAGAGTATAAAGCAGGGGTCAATTTTTCGGATTACAATATCGATATCAAGGGTAAACAAAATGTACCAGCTGACTTAGTACGAAGAAGATGGTTAGATAATCACTTTTATGGACAGATAGCTGCAGTTTCCTTTGTGGATAGCTTAAACGATTTAACCATAGGAGGTGGCTGGAGTGTATATGATGGATTGCATTTTGGTACTTTACCTTATTTGAATATCCAATTTGCTCCTGAGAGATTTAGATATTACGACAACGACGCGTTAAAAAAGGAAATGAACAGTTATGTAAAATGGGAAAGGAAATTAACAAAACAATTTAGAAGCTTTATAGACTTACAGTATCGATATGTGTCCCACCAAATGAATGGCTTCACAAAAAATACCAACCTAGAAATTGAAAGAAAATTTAATTTCTTTAACCCTAAAATGGGATTAACTTATAAAGCAAAAAATATATTTTATTACACAAGCGTTGCGGTTGCTAACAAAGAACCCAATAGAGACGATTTTGAAGCAAGTGCGACAGAACAACCAAGAAGAGAGCAATTAATTGATTGGGAGACTGGATTTGAATTTAAAAAACCTAAGTATGCCATTAATGCCAATGTTTACTACATGGATTATAAGGATCAACTGGTATTGACAGGTAAGATCAACGATGTAGGTGCCTATACCAGAATCAATGTCCCAAAAAGTTATAGAGCAGGGATAGAATTACAATTGAAATATGCATTGAATAAAAAATACAATACGAGTTATAGTATCACATTTAGTCAAAATAAGATTGAGGAGTTTACAGAATATATTGATGATTATGATCAATTCACGCAAGTAGCTATTCAGCATAAAAATACCAATATCGCGCTGTCCCCTACCTTAACTACGAACCGAACTTTTAATTGGAGACCAAATGATAAGCTGAGCTTTTTCTGGACCACAAAATATACCTCTAAGCAATTTCTTGACAATACACAAAACAAGGATAGAATTTTAGATTCCTATTTCATTAATGATATCAATGCGCATTGGACCATCTTGAATAAAACAAAATTCACCATGCTATTGCAGCTTTACGCAAACAATTTATTAGACGTACAATATGCCCCAAATGGATACACTTATAGCTATATCTATGATCGAAATTTAATTACCTCCAATAATTTTTACCCTATGGCAGGTAGAAATTACTGGATTAGTTTAAAGATTGACTTAAAATAATGAATGTCCCCTCTTAAGCATCCTCCTACAAAAAAAGGTCCTGAATTTTTAGGACCTTTTTAATATTTAGAAAGCGTGAGATTACTTCTTCTCCTTATCCACCTTATTGATAAAATCAATCAATCCTTTAAAGTAAGTTGTTTGATCGTCATACATGGACATATGAGACCCTTTTGGACAAAGCAAGAATGTGCCTTTTTGTACTTTATTTGCAATCATTTCCATTGCCTTAGGATCCATGGTATCAAAAGCACCACCGATGCTTAGTGTAGGTACTTTAATTTTAGCAAGATCTGCTGTTCTGTCCCAATTTTTTAATACGGCATTCCCAACTACACCAAATTCTGAAGGACCTTGCATTTTTAAATACAATGGGTAATTCATTTTAGCAAATGCACGAACTACAGGATCAGGCCAATTCGCAGGAGGCATTCTTAATACATGTTCTGGATAATAATAATCACTAATCAACTTTAGATAAGCTGGATCGGTATATTGTTCCTTCGCTTCAAATGCTCTTATTTGAGCCAATATTTCCTTAGGTAATTGTGGGCCTAACACCTCATTCGCATACTTTACATACTCAGGAATAGATGCCATCATATTAGAGATGATCAATCCCTTTAAATGCTGCTGGTATTTTAAAGCGTATTCAATTGCAAGGATACCACCCCAAGAATGACCTAATAAATAAAAATTATTGGAATCTAATCCAAGGGCTGCTCTTACTGTTTCTACTTCCTCTACATAACGTTCAATAGACCATAAACTGCTATCATTTGGATTGTCAGAATATGCAGAACCTAATTGATCATAATAGTAATACTCTACTCCTTCTTGTGGAAGAAAAGAATCAAAGCATTCAAAGTATTCATGCGTTGCACCAGGGCCTCCATGCAATAACAATACTTTTTTTGTTGGATTGTTTCCAACACGCTTGGTCCATACTGTAAAGTCTCCTTTATCTGTATGAATTGGGATACGTTGTACGCCACCAGATAAAATATCTGTTCTGCCTGTCGTGTCGTGGTAATTTGAACTGGCTTCTGTTGAACCATTGTTACATGCTGCTAATACGAATACAAAGCAACAAGCAAGTAATTGAATAATTTTTTTCATATGCTTGATTTTGATTATCCTGGAAATGATTCCTGCCATGCCAACATACCACCTACTACATTGACTACATTTTTAAATCCATAAGGCTCCATCATCATACAAGCCTGCCCACTTCTGTTGCCACTTCTGCAATACACATAAATGGTTTCTTCTTTTAAGTGTTCTATTTCGTCTAACATTAAGGCTTGAACCAAACCAAGTGGCAGTAATTGACCACCAATATTGAATGCAGCATGTTCATGTGGTTCACGAACATCTAATAAATTAAGTTTTTCACCAGCATCTATTTTAGCCTTTAAGTCGGCAACTGTAATTGTATTCATATATTTTCTTTTGAATTTTTAAAATAAAAATATCCCTATTGCTGGATAGAATCTCGAATTGGTTTTACTGGCGCCACTTTATCCAACACCAAATTGATGGTAGCACCTTTGGACACCATATTTTGTATTGGCATACCTAATGAATCTATTTGACTACCATAAGCACTTGGATTTTGATCAAAAACAAATGCAGATGCACTATCACCAATTGAACCATTCACAGCAACCACACCAAGATTTAATCCTAAACTAATCAACTGTGCTTTGGCTTGTTCATATGTTAGGCCGACTAAGTCTGGCATGAACAAGCCTCCAGATGCACCACCATCTCCCACTAAAAAATGAATCAAAGTACCCGAAGGTATTTTTGAACCCGGTGCAATGGTTCTCCCATTGACAATTTGGTCGATCACCACATTTTTATTTTGATCAGGCACCATCTGTATGGAACCCAGTCTTAATCCCAATACTTTTAAATAGGTCTCGGCACTTTTAATTGAAAATCCAACAAGATTTGGCATATCTACTTGTGGCGCAATCACACGATTGATTGTTAAGTAGACTGTTCTTCCTTTTTTTACAATCTCGTCAGCCTCTGGCGTTTGTCTTAACACCGCATTTCTTGCAAGTGTGTCTACATAAATTGAATCTTGTAATTCAACATCAAAACCCAATGCAGTTAAATTCTTCTCTGCGGCTGCTACATCTAACCCTAAGACTGCAGGCACTTTTTCTGTTTCGCCATTACCGGTGATCCATCCCAAAGAGAAAAAGAAAATTATGAATAAGCAGAATGCTACTCCAAAGCCAATGAGCACATTCATCCACAATGGCTTTTTTAATATGTCGTCAATGAGTTTCAAAATGCTTGATTTTATTTTTGTTCTAAACTATCTTCAATAATCCAACCATAAAAATCTGTTAAGTTCCAGCCCATCGCTCTTACTTGCTGTGGAATCACACTTGCTTCACTTTGTCCAGGCACCGTATTCACTTCCAACATATATGCTTTTTCGGCAGCTTCATCATAAATGAAATCAATTCTAACCACACCACTGCAATTTAATATCGCATATACCTTTTGTGCAGCAGCCGTTAAGGTATCAAACATTTTAGTAGTGATATCCGCTGGAGTGATCTCTTTACTCTTGCCTTGGTATTTTGCTTCGTAATCAAAAAACTCATTCTCTGTCTTGATTTCTGTGATTGGCAATACCGTAATCTTGCCTTTAGATTTAAATACACCAATGGTGAATTCTCTTCCACTAATAAATTCCTCTACTAATAT
>CAIZLI010000288.1 GCA_903933765.1 uncultured Bacteroidota bacterium | reverse complement strand
TCCTTCTGAAATTTTAGAGACCATAAGAATTAACGTCAATAAGTGCTTTTGCAGAGAATACTGCGGGATAAAAGTACCAAAAATTTGCCCCGATTTTATAAAAAAACCCTCTATTTTTTTATTAGACCCCCTAAGTCGTGTAACTTTGCGAAAACTAATGCATTACGTATTGGGTAATGTGGTAAAAATCTAATAAAATCAGTCAGAATGAAGATCGCAGTAGCTAAAGGAGACGGTATCGGCCCAGAGATTATGGACGCCGTAATTGAAGTTTTTAATGCAGCCAAACTGCCTTTGGAATACGATTTTGTGGATATGGGAAAATGGGTATTTGACAAAGGATTTAGCATTGGGATGACCCCAGAAGCCAAAGATTCGATTGAAAAATTGGGCATCCTTTTTAAAGGTCCGATGGAAACGCCAAAGGGCAAAGGCGTAAAGAGTGTCAATGTAACTGCAAGAAAAACTTGGAACACTTACGCGAACGACAGAAAATTTCAAACATTGAGTGGGGTAGATACCGTTTTTAGTAAAGCGGGTATCAATATAGATTTAACCATTGTGCGTGAAAATATAGAAGACACTTATGGTGGTATCGAACACATGTTAACACAAGATGTGGCACTTGCTAGAAGATTCATTACAAGAGGTGGAAGTGAGCAAGTCATTCGTTATGCTTTTGAAATGGCTCAAAAAAAAGGGGCAAGAAGAATTACCTGTGGACATAAGGCCAACATTATGAAGTTAACGGATGGTTTATTCTTGGAAGTATTCAATGAAATTGCAAAAGAATATCCAAATTTAAAAGCAGATGATGTTATTGTAGATGATTTATGTATGAAATTGGTAAGTCGTCCAGACTTATTTGATGTAGTGGTACTAACTAATTTACAAGGAGATATTGTGAGTGATTTATGCGCTGGATTAGTGGGTGGGCTTGGTTTTGCGCCATCTTCCAATATTGGCGATCATATTTCAATTTTCGAAGCAGTACATGGCACTGCACCAGATATAGCAGGTAAAAATATTGCCAATCCTACTTCATTATTGTTGAGTGGATTGAACATGTTGCGTCATTTAGGTATGATGGAAAAAGCAGTCATGATTGAAAATGCATTATTGTATACATTGGAGTCGGGTGTTCATACAGGTGATTTTGGAGATAAGTCTATACCATCTGTGAATACGACTGTTTTTGCACAAACGATCATTGATAATTTTGGTAAGCAACCATTAAAAAATCCTAAACCTAGCTTACCCAATTTTGATTTTGTACCTACCAATAGTGCCATTACAAAAAATCCAATGTTACTAAGTTCAAAAAATGAGGTGCATAAAATTGTAGGAGCGGATTTCTTTATTGAAACAACTTTACAACCAAATGAGTTGGCCGCTGTAGCCATTAAACAAGAAAAAAATCAATTGAAATTGGTCACTATTTCAAATAGAGGAACACAGGTTTGGCCAACAGGTTCTGTTTTCACCAATCTAGTGAATCAATATCGTATTCGATTTGAAACCGACGCGGCAAGTCCACTTACCCAAGCAGACATCTTAGATTTATATACTGCGCTATCTAAAGATTTAAAGATTACTTCACTTGAAATCTTAAACATGTGGGCCGACAAAAAAGGCTATAGTTTGGCACAAGGTCAATAGAATCGAGGCTTTTACTTAAATAGCCCTGTTTTTACCCGCATTTTGATAGAAAATTGTTTTTTCTGCTGGGAAAAAAAACATTTTTGATGTAATTTCACGCCTAATTACAAAACATCCCTTTAACCTATGGCTGAAGCAATATTAATGCCCCGTTTAAGTGATACCATGACTGAAGGTGTGGTAGCAGCTTGGCATAAAAATGTGGGGGATACCGTTAAAAAAGGAGACTTATTAGCTGAAATAGAAACGGACAAAGCCACCATGGAATTGGAGAGCTATCAAGATGGTATTTTATTGCATATTGGTACACCTCGTGGAGGCAAATTACAAGTGAACGATTTACTAGCCATATTTGGAAAACAAGGAGAGGATATTACTGCGCTTATTGCAGCGAATACAAATGGTGCTTCCGCTGCAGCAAGTTCAACAGTGGCGACAGCAAGTTCAGCAGCAAGCACAACTGCTCCTGCATCGCCTGCTGCTACAAGTTCAGCAACAACTACAAGTGCGGCAACAACTGCAAATAGTATTGATGCAAGCAATATGGAAGAAGTAGTATTAATGCCACGCTTAAGTGATACGATGACAGAAG
>CAIZLI010000287.1 GCA_903933765.1 uncultured Bacteroidota bacterium | reverse complement strand
CACCCCTGAACTAAAAGAATACGAAGAAAAAATATTAGGCGCTGAGGATAAAATTTTTGCTTTAGAACAACAGTTGTACCAACATTTATTGGATCTTATTTTAAGGGATCTAAATGCCATTCAAACCAATGGACAGTTTGTGGGTGTGATTGATTGTTTATTATGTTTTGCACACATCGCTAAGCAAAATAAATATTGCCAACCGACAATGACGGATGATGGCATTTTATCCATCACCGATGGAAGACATCCAGTGATAGAACAAACCCTTCCACTTGACACACCCTATATTGCCAATGATACTTTATTGGATCCAAATGATCAACAAATCATTATACTTACAGGACCCAATATGAGTGGAAAGAGTGCAGTGTTGAGACAAACTGCACTAATTACTTTGATGGCGCATATGGGCTCCTTTGTTCCAGCTACAGCTGCGTCTATCCCATTGACAGATAAAATATTTACACGTGTGGGTGCGAGTGATAATTTAAATGCAGGCGAGTCTACATTTATGGTGGAAATGATTGAAACTGCAAGCATCTTAAATAATTTAAGTGCCAGAAGTTTAATTTTATTAGATGAAATAGGTCGAGGTACCTCTACCTATGATGGCATCTCAATTGCATGGAGTATTGTAGAGTACTTACAAAAATCTGCACATCGTCCTAAAACTTTATTTGCAACACATTACCATGAGTTGAATGATTTAGAAGGACAATTAACGCGTGTCCACAACTACCATGTCACACATAAAGAAGTGGGCAATAAAATAATCTTTTTACGAAAGTTAGCTAAAGGTGGAAGTACCCATAGTTTTGGTATTCATGTGGCAAAGATGGCAGGCATGCCCAATGAATTAGTGGATCGCGCCAATACGATTTTACATGAAATGGAATTAAAAAATAAGGAACATCAAAAAGCTAGTCCAACGGTGCAAGCAACAACAGAAAAATTTCAACTGTCCATATTTGATGCACATACAGAAACTTTTGAATCCATCCGTAAAGAATTAGATAGCATTGACATCAACAACCTTACCCCTGTGGAAGCATTGATGAAATTACAAGCGATTAAACAAAAACTGAATTAAGCCTCATCCCAGAAGCCCATCTTGCTGTATTTTTCGATTCTATTTTCGACTCTTTTAGCAGGGTCAATATCCTTCACCTCATCCAAGGCTTTAATAATTTGTTTCTTAAGCATCTCGGCAGCAGCTTCATAATCCCAATGTGCCCCACCCAATGGTTCTTGCACAATCTCATCTACCAAACCAAAACCTTTCATATCATTTGCAGTCAATTTCAATTGCTCTGCAGCCAATTCTTTTTTATCCCAGCTTCTCCATAAAATAGAGCTGCAACTTTCTGGAGAAATCACGGTATACCAAGTGTTTTCCATCATCAAAGTTTTGTCTCCCACACCTATCCCTAAAGCGCCCCCACTTGCCCCTTCTCCAATGATCACAATCACAATTGGGACTTTTAAACGGATCATTTCATAAATATTGCGCGCAATGGCCTCTCCTTGGCCTCTTTCCTCAGCTTCTAGCCCTGGAAATGCTCCCGGAGTATCAATCAAGCAAACCACTGGTTTATCGAACTTTTCGGCCAATTTCATCAATCTAAGGGCTTTTCTGTACCCTTCTGGGTTCGCCATCCCAAAATTACGCATCTGTCTAGCCTTGGTATTGCTCCCCTTTTGTTGACCAATCATCATCACCGTTTGCCCATTGAATTCTGTAAAACCACCCACCATGGCTTTGTCATCCTTTACATTTCGGTCACCATGTAATTCGATGAATTGATCGCACATTAAATGGATATATTTTAAGGTATAGGGTCTGTCTGGATGACGGCTCAATTGCACACGTTGCCATGGGGATAAGCTTTCTGTGATTGCTTTTCGCTTATCCACGATAGATTTTTCTAACTGCGCTACCGTTGCAGATAAATCAATTTTAGGGTTCTTTTCGGCCAATTTCTTAGTTGCATCAATTTGTTCATATAGGTCCTTAATTGGCTGTTCAAATTCTAGAAACTGTCTATTTGGATATGCTGGCATAAGCTTGAATTAGGCTGTAAAAATAATACAACCTTTTTTAATAAAAGATTTGTTTAAAAAACTTCTTTACCCTTATCTTTGCAACCCGGAAATAGGAAACTAGATACGGAGTTCTTGGATCGGTAGTTCAGTTG
>CAIZLI010000286.1 GCA_903933765.1 uncultured Bacteroidota bacterium | reverse complement strand
CTGGGTGTAGGCGCTTATATGAGCGGTTTAAGAAGAACAAAAATTGGAACATTCAATGTGGAAGATGCGATACAATGGGAAGCGCTAGAAAAAGAAATCAATGCTTTATTAGAAGGGTAATCCAATTCCAAATTGCCATGCGTAATTATTCACTTTAAGACCATTTGGTTTTATTTCATTCCATTGCATATCACTCAAATTCAACCAACCGTTATTATTGGATCGAGTAGGGTCTTTCATCTTTAAAGCATAGTCGATTCTGATAATAAAATAATCAAAGTCCATACGCAATCCTGTACCAACTGCAATCGCAAGGTCTTTGTATAAACGGTCTAATTTAAATCCAGCATTTAGATCGTTTCCTAAATCTCTTGTATTCCATATATTACCCATATCTGTAAAAAGGGCAGAACCAAATTTGTAGGATCCAATTTGTAATAAAGTAAAACGGTATTCAAAATTGGCTTCTAATTGAAGGTCTCCAAAGCGGTCAAAATTTTGACTTGAAGCACTGGTGTCATAGAATCTAGAACTTCCTAAACCAAGTTGTCTTAACCCCCAAGCACGCATACTATATGGTCCACCGGCTGTAAATTGTTTGAAGAAAGGCAATTGTCCACTCAACCTTGCATTGTTACTATAATTATTTCCCCAACCACCCATTAATCTCCAAGCAATTTCTGAATGATCATACTTATAGGTAGATCTATATTCTGCTTCTAATTTCAAATAACGATAAAAGTTATTATACAATTTTTCTGAAATGCCAAAGATGCCTCCTGCCTCTTCTATGCCAAGTCTTAAATATGTTTGTTGGCGAGGATGTTTTAATGAAGCCCCAATATTGGTATAATTCAAAGTTTGACTTGCGATATTACCCTCGTTAAATGAAGACCTTAAAAAAGGATTTTTTATGAGCAAGCTATCCAATTTAGAAAACTTATTTAGTTGGTATAGCTCTATATTCAATGGGGTGTAGTTGATGACTTGTTGCTTACCATTTTTATTTTTTTTCCACTCATAACCCCAATTGGTGGTGAATGATTTTAATTGATAGTAGTCCAGTCGATCCATATAAGCACTGTATAAAGAAAAGTTGGTTTTCACATTTTGATTTGCCTTTGCTTCTTTTTTTACAAATGGAATAATTAAATGAGGGAAGCTATAAGTTTGGCCCACATTCATCAATAAGGTTTGTGTGATATTACCTCCACTGTTTAAATTCAATTCCACGCCTAGTCTTAGACTTGTGATAGAAGGAATTGCTTTTCGTTGAACGTTCTTGTCTTTATAGGAAAGGTTGGTAGAAAGGCCTAATAAATTACCTGATCCTAATTGTGCTGTATTCCTACTTCCTTCAATATCAAAGTTGACACTTCTTCTTATGTTAGGTACTAAAAAATAATGCAGGTTTACGCTATCATTCACAAGCGTCGTTCTTCCGTCAACCTGTTGCCATGCGCCAAGACTACTGATATTATTGAGTGTTTGGTAATAACTTGTTTCGTTAAAAAGACTCCCGTTTTGAATGGAGGCCTGTTCTTTAAAAATAGAAGTTTTAAATTTAGGTAGGGTATAAAGATGTACTAGATTAGTTAGTGTATCTCTTTTTAACGGTGCATTAATAAGAATACTATCTGGGTTGGATAACAAAGCTATATCGCTGTAAAATAATTGTTGACCAATGCTATATTGTTTTGTGATTTCTTTTGATAGATTTCTTAATTGAATGCTAATTTTCCAACTTGGATTTTGATCATTTTTCGCCTTTGCTTCTGTAATCTGTGTAATTTGACTCAATGGATCAAGTTCTAATACCATCAATGCTGCGTTAATGGTATCCACTTCTGCAAATATTTTTTCTTTTGTGAAATTATAAAATCCATTTGCTCTAAATAAACCAACCAATCTATCTAATTCATTATTGATGCCTTGGTCCGAAAATGCTTGCCCTTTCTTTAAGTAACTAGCAGCTTTATTTTTTATAGCAATCGATTGTAAAATTGGATCTGATAATTGAAAAGTAACGCTATCAATTATCGTTTTCTTATTGAGTGCTACCTGCATTGTCACCGTGGTTCTCCATTCATTCTTTATAGTATCAGTGGAGATAATAGGTGTCAAGACAGGGTGATAATAACCTTCTGTTGCTAAAAAACTGGACATATATTGAATGGTCCTGCTCATCCTTTCTGGCTGATAACTTCTGGGATTGATGATGGTATTAAAAATACCATATTGTCGAATGGTACGAACTTTGATACTGTCATCCCAGTAATTATCCAATGCAATAGATATTGCCTTAGCTTGCTGCTTTGATGCAGCGTCCTTCACTATGATTTTATTTTTGTAAATGAACTCAGTTTCCTTGGGATAATTGTGCACAATGGCCATTTTCAAATCTGCGCAGCTATTTAACAAAAATAAAAGGCTGAATAGACTCAAACTTGAGGAGAATCGAATAATTTTAACTTTCCCTAAATGCATGTGCATGATCAATAAGAATGAGCTCAAATATATCCAATCTTTCGCCCATAAAAAACATTGGGCAGAAGAATCTGTTTTTATCATCGAAGGGCCAAAGATGATGGAAGAGCTGATGGCTTCCAATTTCGTGATTAGACAAGCTTATGCCACCAAAGAATGGATCGAAACTCAGCCCTATAAGCCACATTATGTGACCGAGGTAGCCGATTTTGAATTAGATAAATTAACCCAATTACAAAAAGCCAATCAAGTCATTGCATTGGTTGAGAAGAAACAAATAAAAGGCCCCATACAATTAAAGGGTAAGATGACTTTGGTCTTAGATGGCATTCAAGATCCCGGAAATTTAGGCACCATTATTAGAACGGCGGATTGGTTTGGTTTAGATCAAATTGTTGTTAGTGCAGATACGGCAAATTGTTATAATCCGAAAGTAGTGCAAAGCACCATGGGCAGTATTTTAAGAGTGGATGTGGTAGTGGCAGATTTACCTGAATTCATCCAGTCCGCGAAAATGCCAATTTATGGCGCAGTACTTGAAGGAAAGTCAATACAAACAACTGAATTAGCAAAAGAAGGTATATTAATAATTGGCAATGAATCTAAAGGGATACGACAACCCATTTTATCTTTGATCACTCATCCAATCACCATTCCAAAATATGGGACTGCAGAATCCTTAAACGCCGCTGTTGCAACTGGAATTATTTTATCCAACTGGCAACATTAATCGAATCTAATTGCTTTAGCAGGACTTATTTTTTTGATCCAAATGGTAGGTAAAAGAAAAGACAAGTAACATACGATTGCTGTTCCAAAAACAACACCAATCACCTGCAATGGTTGAATCTGAATAGGAAGAACATCAATTAAATAAGCAGACTCGTCTAACTGTATCCATTGAAATTTTAATTGTAGGATTGAAAGCCCAAGTCCAATCAAAACGCCTAGTCCGATACCTGCACAGGCAATAAAACTTGCTTGATACAGAAATACTTTTCGAATCATGGCATGGGTTGCGCCCATTGCATTTAAGCTGCCAATCATAGGAACACGTTCCAATAATAAAATCAATAAACAAGTAATAAGATTCACAATAGCGATGAATAGCATGATGATGATAGTGATATCCCTATTGATACTTTGTACTTGAATCCAATCAAAAAGTTGAGGATACAGGTCGGCGCTCGCACTGGCCACCCAATTTTCTGGCAGGATGGATTGGATGTCTATTTGCGTTTGAGCTATTGTATTTAAGTCCCTTACATTTATTTGGTATCCGGTAATTGCATTCGGTGCTTGAATTAGTTGTTGCAATAAATGAATGTCTATAAATACATTTTTCAGATCATATGCTTCGATACCGGAATGAAATAATCCAACCACTTTTAACTTTCTTTCTTGTACTTGATTATTTTGAAAAAAATAAAGTCTTACTTCATCACCAATTACAATATGTAATTTAGAAGCCAAATTTTTTGAGAGCACAATTTCTTTACTAGGGGATTGGCCATCGCTTTGAATGAGCCTGCCTTGAATCAAATTAGGAATACTAGAAAAATCAGCAATACCTTTTGCATTCAATCCTTCAATTTCGATATCCTTGGCAAGTACCATGGTTTGATTCAAAAACGCCGAACTAGATTGAACATTTGAGATGGTCTTTATTTTTTTTGCAAGCTCCGGGTTATCATTGAGGCTAGCTCCATTGACCGAACTAATTTGAAGATGCCCCCAGAAGGAGAATAATTTATGACTCACTGTTGACTGAAACCCATTGACAATAGAAAAAGTAAGCAAAATTGCAGCCACACTAATAGCAGTTGCCGCGATAGATAGTCGTACTATAAATCGGGTATAGTTTTTTTGTTTGTAAAAACTTATTCTTTTAGCTATTTCAAAGGCAGTGTTCAACTGTTAATTTTAATCAAATCTAGTTTTTTATCTT
>CAIZLI010000285.1 GCA_903933765.1 uncultured Bacteroidota bacterium | reverse complement strand
GGCGTAAACGCCCGCCTAAAATCATAATAGTTGTTTCCTGGGAGGTTTAAATTTTATGAAACCTTCCGGGAAACAAAAGGCGGGCGTAAACGCCCGCCTAAAATCATAATAGTTGTTTCCTGGGAGGTTTAAATTTTATGAAACCTTCCGGGAAACAAAAAGGCTGCCGTAAACGGCAGCCTTTTCTATAATAGGTTAACTATTTTGGTAGATCCTAGTAACCGAAGTTTTGCTTCAAATTAGGGTTTGAAGAAACAGCTTGGTTAGGGATAGGATAAACAACTCTGAATCCGTCAGACTTTAATGGTCTTTCGTTTACAGGATCGTTGTACTTTCCAAAACGAATCAAATCCGTTCTTCTTGAACCTTCTAAGTATAATTCACGACCTCTTTCAGCAATAAGATCGTTCAATGTAACTGCAGTTAGAGCTGTTGTTCCAGCACGCTTTCTGATGTTGTTTACAATCACCAATGCATCAGCAGCTTTACTAGTTCTTAATAATGCTTCTGCTTTCATTAATAAAGCGTCAGCATAACGGAAGATTACAAACTCATTTTCTTCGTTAAATCCTAATTGATCTCCTTTTAAAGGATACTTATTAGTTCTAATACCTTTAGATTCTGTAGAGAAGAATAAGCTTACATCTGGAGTGAAAACTAATTTTCCACCAGAACGATCTTTAACTTCTACTTTCTTGCCATCAACATATTTATATTGTTGGCCAGCCATGAATCCAGCAGTGAAACCATGTACTTCAGTTGCACCTGCTAATTCTGCAGTCTTACGCTGATCACCGTCAGCAAATGAATTGTAGAAATCAGCAGTTGTAGTGAAACCATTCCAACCAGAGAAAGCTTGGTTGTAGTGTGTTCCCATACCAGTTGCCCAAGTAACACCAGTGTTTCCACCAGTTTGTGTTTTATTACCTGGACCATTAGATGCTCTTGATAAAATCAACTCAGTTGATTTTTGGTAGTTATCCCACTTGAAGTTATCCCAGTATCCAGTAGATAATGCAAATTTGCCAGAAGCTTCAATTGCATTTACTAAAGTAACTACTTGGTCCATATCAGCAGGAGCAAAAGTGAATGTTGTTGGAGCTTTAGGATCTGCTTTGTAAACAGCCTTATTCAATAACAAACGCGCTTTCAAGAACTGAGCAGCTTGCTTGTTCGCCTTGTGCATATCACTTCCAGTACCAAAATTTGGTAAAGCAGCAATTGCATCATCAACGTCTTTCATAATCCAATCAAAAGCTTCTGATCTTGTTTTAACAGCAGGAATTTTATCTGGACCATCTGCAGCAGCTCTGTAAGGAACTTGTCCGTAGATATCCATTACTTGAGTTGCAAAGAAAGCTCTTAAAAATTTACCTTCTGCTTGAGCAGCTCCAGTAGATTTTTCTGCTACTAAAGTAGCTTGGAATAAAGCACCGTTTAAGCCATTCCAAGTATCATAAATTTGATTGTGCGCACCATCTGTCGCATGTAAATGGATTTTTCTCCAAGTACCAAAGTCATCCCAGTCAGTACCACGGGTTGGTCCAAGTAACTCATCAGTAGAGTGTACTTGTAGTGCATGCCAACCATATTGGCCTGACAATTGGTTCAATTGACCATAAACTGAATTAAGGTCAGCAGTAGACGATCCAGTCGAAGCTGAAGCTACTGATTTAGAACCGTACACTTGTTCATCTAATTTAGAACAAGAGACTGCTCCTAATGTAACTGCGATTGCAGCTATATAAGTAGTAGTTTGTTTGATGAAATTATTTTTCATGTGTATAATTATTTATTAATTTAAAAACGAGCATTGATACCAAAAGTGATTACTCTTGCTCTTGGAGTTGCTGTATAGTCAAATCCACGAGATGGAACACCGTTTCTAGATTTATCCACGTTCACCTCTGGATCTAAACCAGAGTACTTCGTGAACAAGGCTAAGTTTTGACCAGATAAAGTCAAGTTCAATCCTTTAATGAATGAACCTTGCTTCACATCTAATGCATAACTTAAACTTGCATTTGCTAAACGGATATAATCACCTTTTTCTAAGAAACGAGTTGAAACGTTACCTGGGTTGATTGAATTCTCAATTGAATACACAACATCTCTTGTAACATTCTTAGCATTCTTCAAACTACCTTTTAATAATAAGGCATTCGCTGTATTATTGTACACATAGAAACCTGTTACTGCATTAAAGAAAATGCTAGCAGTTAATTTCTTATATGTAAAGTTGTTTGTTAAACCTGCATTGAAAGTAGGTAAAGCTGATCCTTGAATTTCATCCTTAGCACCATTCGCGTATACACCATTTCCAAAAGCATCAAATCTTAAGAAAGTAGGCATCACGAAAGTGAATAAAGGAGAACCATCACGGATTGTTTGTGCATAAGCACCAGATAAACCTTGTCCAGAAACCTCACCTGTGTTAACCACAGTAGATCCGAATCCTTCTACATTGTTATTTAAGAATGACATGTTATAATTCACATCCCATCCAAAAGCACCTCTGTAAGCAGGACGAACCAATTGGTAGTCTAAACCAAATTCCCAACCTTTATTGATTACATCACCATCTAAATTCACCCAACGATCAGCAGAAGCTGCTGGTTGAGGATAGCTGATCAAGAATAATAAATCTTGTGTAGTCTTGTTGAAATAGTCAACAGTACCATTCAATCTACCATTGAACATTGAGAAGTCAATACCTACACCAGCTGTAGT
>CAIZLI010000284.1 GCA_903933765.1 uncultured Bacteroidota bacterium | reverse complement strand
TTTTATCAACATCACAAATGGCTACTACCCTTGTTCCAGCATAACCTATATGACCACGGCCCATACCGCCTAAGCCAATAATACCTTTGGTAAGTTGATCACTAGGGGCTATGAATCCCTTGCCTAATACATGTCTTGGTACAATTGAAAATCCTGCAATAATGGTAGCAGTATTTTTTAAAAATTTCCTTCTGGTATTTTTTTCAATTTTCATTTGAATATTTTTTACACTAAAAATGATTTTATAAATAAAATTATCCTTTAACTTAATTTGAACACTTTCACATTTCTAAAATAAATGGGGGCGCCTGCATGTTTTCCTTGTAATCCAATATGACCACGAAGCCCAAGTGTTGACATTGGGTTTTTTAACCAAGAAGGCACATTACTACCATCTGGATTTACTTTACTAGAGGTAAAATCATTCATATTACATTCATTAACCAATGTCCCATTTAAAACAATGGAAATCATTTTCCCTTTACAAGTAATCGTGAAGTGATTCCATTCTCCAGCAGGCTTTAATGACTTGTTGGTCGCAGGCTTACGTCCAAAAATAGCAGCACATTGCCAAGTGGGAGCTGCTTTGCTCCATTGCTTTGAATAATCATCTGCAATTTGTATTTCTACAGAATTAGGAATCCACTCTACAATATCTGTTGCGTGCACAATAACACCGCTATTGGTGCCATCTGCATTTTGAAAATCTAGATCCAAAATAAAATCATCGTATTCGTCAAAGCTCCAGATAGCATCATCTTTACTTGCAGTAATCACCCCACTTGAATCCTTCCAAATCGATTTATCATAAATTGCCTTTGATAAATTAGTACCGAATAAATTTTTCCATCCTTTTCCCATGGGCTGTCCCTGAACAACAATAGGTGTATTTTGTGCACTTACCTGGAGGACTATGGTAATGAATAAGAAGAATAAAATAAATTGAATTTTTTTCATAAAATTGGTTTGATATTTTTACCTTTTGTCGCTAATTATTCTTTTTCACCTAGTTATTTTGTTAAGCCAGATCAAATTGCTTTTAAAGGCGGGTATGCAAATATTTGCTTCTCTAAATTTATTGTTTTTTACTTAAATTCAGGTCATCTATTTAGCTATAATATAGCTAGTCCGACTAATTATTTTCATTGCGAATGGCGATTCCCTTTCTTGCCTTATTTTGAACACCATTGTCAATACTTAGTGTACCATTTACCCATACATATTTTATGCCCTTACTATATTGGTGTGGTTGATTATATTCTGATGCATCTGAAATTTCATCCTCATCAAAAATGACAATGTCAGCAAAATAACCTTCCTTGATTAATCCTCTATTTTTTAAATTAAATTTTTGTGCGGGTAGGCTAGTCATACGTCTTATGGCTTCCTCTAAACTAATGACGCCTATGGTTTTAACATATCTTCCGAGTACCCTTGCATTGGTCCCATAAGCACGTGGATGCGGCATTCCGGAACCAAAATTGACAATACCCGCATCACTTGCAAACATATTAAATGGGTACTTCATGATTGTTTTTACATCTTCTTCGCTCATGCCATGATAGATCATTTGTGCGCCGCCTTTTTCAATCATTTGAATGATTGTTTCCGCTTCTTGTTTGGCATTATTTTTATTTCCTCTTAAAATATTTATTTCTTCAATACTTTTTCCATTATAAGTTGAATCAGCACTATAATTTGCAACAACCGCATAACTAAAATGTTTTAATCCTCTTTTTTTGATGATGCCCATACTGTGTGCTGCTACTTTTTTTCTGATACTCGGATTTTTTAATCTTGACATGATTGAATCCTGTCCATCTGCTAATACCCAATCCGGAAGTAATACACTAAGCTGTGTACTGCTTGCGGTATAAGGGTATTGATCAATCGTAACATCAATACCTTCCTTCCTTGCATTAATAATTAATGGAATTGTTTCCTTACTTCTTCCCCAATTATTTTGCCCACTAACTTTAAAATGTGAAATTTCAACTGGAATATTTGCTTCACGACCAATATTAATTGCTTCATTAATTGCATCTACCACTTTATCTTCTTCATATCTAATATGTGATGCATACACACCACCATTATTGGATACTACTTTAGCAAGTCGAACAATTTCAGAAGTAGGCGCATAAGTACCAGGGATATAAATTAAACCCGTGGACATACCAGCGGCGCCATCTTTCATTGCTTGCTGCGCTAATTGTTCCATCTGCATTAACTCTTGTTCCGTGGCATTCCGATTCGCAGTGCCCATGACTTGTTTACGAATGGTATTGTGTCCAATGAGAGATGCAATATTTATAGCAACGCCAACCGAATCAATACTATTAAAATATTTTTTTAAGTCCTCCATTGACCCCCCACAATTTCCAGTAATT
>CAIZLI010000283.1 GCA_903933765.1 uncultured Bacteroidota bacterium | reverse complement strand
GTCATTAATAAAGGGCCATCCATATCCACATAATCTAATTGAGGCAAAAATTGTGCTATGGCGGCAGAACCAATCACAGATTCATTCATACTTCCCATCATGACTTTTAATCCTAATGTTCTTGCTTCATTGATCATGCGTAAAGCTGGTGTCAAACCACTGCATTTTGTCAATTTAATATTGATGCCATCAAAATAATTGGCACAAGTGGCCACATCATTTTCACGCACACAAGATTCATCTGCAAACAAAGGCAAACTAGCTTGTTGTTTCAGTTGCGCCATGCCCTCCCAATTGTCTTTTGCTAAAGGTTGTTCGACCAATTCAACTCCTAAGTCGGCAAGTAATGGGATTTTTAAGAGTGCTTCCTCGGTTGTCCATCCTGCATTGGCATCTACACGAATAGGTTTATCTGTATGTTTTCTTAAAGCTGTGATCATTTCTATATCATATTCCGTTCCTACTTTCACTTTATAAATAGGCCATGGATGCGCTTCCATTTTTTGTACCATCTTTTCTATAGTGTCTATCCCTAAAGTGTAATCACAAATTGGAGGGAGTTCATTGCCAGTTGCAGCCCATTGGGTATTCCATAACTGATGTAAGGGTTGTTTTTTCATCTGCCCCCATAAATCCCATCCAGCCATATCCAATGCACAAACTAAAAATGGATCATTTGGAAAAAGATGGTGTAAAAAATGCCAAAATCTTTCTGGGTCAATCAATGCAAATTTTTCAATTAATTTTCTTTGCTTTTCCAACTGCACCATCATATCCGCAACAGTAACATTATAATACACAATCGCTGGGGCTTCTCCAAAGCCTGACCAATTGCCCAAGGACAAACGCACCATCAAACTATGTTGATGCGTCTTTGTTCTACCATTTGATATGGTAAAAGGATATTCGAAAGGTAAACTTTGTTCCCAGAAATCTAATTGCACTTGTACAAATTTTAATTATGCTCTTCCACTTGATTGGATCAAATGAAACCATTCTTGATTAAATTGTTCTTCCTTTATTAACTGCTCTAAATTGATATGCATTCTATACCTCCAATAATGTTTAGGATTTGCTGGCACATTAATGCGTTCTTCATTTGGATCTGATCTTCTTAGTGTTTCATCAATACCCATGAAATCTTGCAATTGGAAGATCGCCCACATTGCGGGAGAATATAAATGCTGCGATAAAATTGCTTTGTTAATCCATCCATCACAATAGACTGGTGCTTTACCTTGTTGACCCATTTCATACTGATAAAACTGTTGGGTCTTTGCGCTGTCTTCCTCCCACCATCCTCTTATCGTACTTGTATCATGCGACGAAGGCGTAACCACACTTAAGTAAGGTGCGTCATTAGGATGGAAGAAAGTTTTATGATTTGCTTTTGGCATTCTTTGCACTTCTAGACTTAGCATCCCCAATTGATACATCACATGTGGCACACAAGATGGCACCAATCCTAGATCCTCCCCACAGATCAACATATTGGTAGAGCGCTTTAACATTGGTAGTTTTTTCATGGCTTCTTTCTCCCATGCAGCATCCTGACGCTTAAAGAAATAGTCATCATACAATTCATGCAATTTGTTTTGCGTGCTTTTGTTTAAATGTTTAAACGAACTTGTATGCCCAATATTGAATCTAAAATGATAAGCTTGTGGTTGATCCCCTTCAAGCAAAATAACATTTGAAATTAAATCGTATAGTCCTTGCTTTATCTTGGAATTGAATTCAGTCTGTTCCTGTTGTTCAAAATACGCTTCCACTGCGCGTTGTGTTTTAAAGGCTGGCAACAATGCAAAATGTGCATCTCCTATCGATTCCAAGAAATTGGACTTGACATAAGTATTGTCATAACCAAATACTTGAAACAAAATAGTTTCATTGATATAAGGTATTGTGAATCGGTAATGATCAAAAGCAATCCCTTTTGCATTCAATTCATTGATGCTTATTGGAATGGCTGGAACAAAATGGCCCAAGATGCCTTCTACAGCATGCATTGGAATACTCCAAATTCTAAAGAAGCCTAAAATATGATCAATCCTGAATGCATCAAAATAGTATTTCATTTGATCAAACCTAGACTTCCACCATGCAAAACCATCTGATGCCATCTGATCCCAATTGTAAGTAGGGAAACCCCAATTTTGTCCCGAAACGGCAAAATCATCAGGCGGCGCACCAGCTTGTTTATCCATATGAAATAAATGAGGATGTTGCCAAGCGTCTGCACCAAAACGATAGACTCCAATAGGAATATCTCCTTTTAAAACCACACCTTGAGCGTGTGCATAATCGGTCGCTGCTTTTAATTGTAAGTGTAAATGAAATTGTACAAAATAAAAGAAAGCGATATCGGCATAAGACTTTGATTTCGGATTTGTCAATTGATCAATTGCTGCTGCATTGAATGTAGCATGATTAGGCCATGCATTAAAGTCAATGGTACCATGTAAGTCTCTTAAATAAGAAAATGCACTATAAGGAACTAGCCAAGCTTGATTGTCAGTAAAGAATTGTTTAAAAGCAGCAGTTGCTAGATCTCTTTTTCCATTGACAGCATACACTGCTTTTAGTGCTTTCCACTTTGTAGACAGCACTGCTTCATAATCTACTACAGTTGAGTTATTCAATTCGATTTGTTGATCCACTGCATCTTGAATTAAATGCGCTTGATCAGCATCTACCAATTCAGATAAACGAATATACATTGGATGCAAAGCAAAAGCTGAAATTGCTGCATAAGGATAAGAATCCATCCAGCTATGTGTAGCAGTCGTATCATTGATAGGCAATAACTGAATTAATTTTAAACCAATTTTTTTTGACCAATCCGCCAATAATTTAATATCACTAAATTCTCCTACACCGATACTTTGTTTGGATCTTAATGAAAAAACAGGAATGGCAACGCCTGCTCCTTTCCATTGATTGTGTCCTACCTGTGCAAATCCATCTTGTACAAGCACTAATTTATTTTTACTAACTGGTTCATACAATACCCTATTGTTTCCTGACTCAAAGGATACAAATTTCTTAATTGCTGTATCATAAATACCAAACTTATACACTAAAGGAAAATCGCATTTGCTTAAGTTCAAAGCAATTTCATAATATGGTTGATCTATTATTTTATTTAATGGCAATGCTTTGATCGCATCCCATCCACCCATTTCCTTCGCCTCTCCAATGATACAAATTGTTTGATTTGGAGTTAGTAATGGCGCTTTCACTCTAAATACATGCGTTGCAGTTTTAAGTATTTTTGGTTTTACTTGTTTCCCGGTGCTTTGCAACAATACATTTGCAAAAGGCGCAGTATAAAATGTATTATCAATATAGCCAGTAAAATTCCATGCATCTATTAAAACCAATTCCTTTGTGGCCAATTGATCCACAATGATGGATTTATCGGAACCCCAATCAAAAATTCTAGTCCCATCTGCATTTTGGATAAAATAACTATACTGTATCGTTTCTGCCTTCAATAATCCTTTTGTTGCTAAATGCAAGACCCAATAGTCCTCATTTAAATATACCATTGGAACAGCCGATTCGATATGCCCATTGCCTAATAAAGGATGGTTTCCAGTAATGAAAATAGTTTGACCAAAATTGGTCTTAAATCTTAAATGGAAATTCAGTTTTTCAATCATATTCAATCTTGTTTCGAATGGCGTTAAAGATAATTACAAATTCAATGAAATAGCCTTAACTAATCAAATTATTGTATCTTGCTTTAGACCAAGAAAGGGATTCATGGACAAAATAATTATCTACACTGACGGCTCGGCAAGAGGCAATCCAGGACCAGGCGGTTTTGGTGCCATTTTGATTTGGGGTGAGAAGGTCAAAGAGATCGCCGAAGCGTATAAATATACCACCAATAATAGAATGGAGCTATTGGCTGTAATTAAAGCCATTTCAATTTTAAAGACTAAAAAATTACCGATTCTTGTATATACAGATAGTAAATACGTGGTTGAATCTGTAGAGAAAAAATGGTTAGACAACTGGATTAAAACAGACTTTAAAGGAGGCAAAAAGAACAAAGACCTATGGCTAGCCTTTTATGAGCTATCTAAACTATATAAAGTGAAATTTCATTGGGTGAAAGGACATGCGGACAATCCTTATAATAACCGTTGCGACGAGTTAGCCACCATGGCTGCGGATACAGGCCCTTGGCAAATTGACGAATTTTACGAACAGGTAGATCCTAAGAAATAATCCTACTTAGCATAAAAAAGCCCCTCATTCAAATAAACGAGGGGCTTTTTATAAAAATCTTTATACCAATTTAGCTTTTTACTTTTATCGCTTTTAATTTAGGCTGAATGAGTTTCAATCCGCCAAACATTACAGCACCAAAAACGAATGTACCTGCTACACTGTATCCATAAAATGGCAATCCATCTACCATTGTTTGTAATAAACCTGAAACAGTCAAAGGACGTTGGTAACCACCAAAGCTTGCCCAAACCATAAAGTTTGAAACAAGGAAATAGACAGTTGGAGCAGCGATAAAATTACCTGCGAATTTACTTACGTTGTTTGTTTGTAAACCAAATCCAAAAATTGCAGTAGCAGCAATTAATAAATAGTTCTGCCATTGTCCATCATAAAAACCTTGAATGGTCGTTAAATGATTTACATACAAAACTTGATATAATAAATCAGATAAGAACATGGAAACAAGGGGTAGTAAAAATGCAAAATGTTTGTTTTTTACAAACAATGAGCCGCTGAATAAAGCAATTGCAATTTGAGGTGCAAAACCAAATGGTCTACCTGGTAACACTCTATATAAAGCACTCGTTACAATCATTATAATTAAGGCAATCACTATTTCTTTATTCAGTTTCATCAGTTGCTATTTAAAATATTATTTATGAAAACAAATATACATAAATGCTTAGTTTTCTGCAGGATTGATTTTCCTCAAATGTGTATAATTCGTTTAAGGCACAAAAGATTTGAATATTACAGCCGTTTCGGACCCTGTTTGTTGGATATGATAGGCCGCTCCAGCCTTGACTGCAGCCAATTCACCTGGCTTTAAGTCCATCCCGTCCAATTGGACATCCCCTTGCATCACTAAAAACATTTCAAAGGAACTGGTCTTGTTTGTGTAAGTTTCCCCTGGTGTTATGGTGATTTTAGTTAAACCAAAATCGGGCACCGGACAAGGGAATTGAAGCTCATTGGAACTTGTAAAATCTCCTTTTAGTATGCTTGGATAAGTTGGCTCAAACTGAATATGCTGTAAGAGTTCTTCTATATCAATATGTTTAGGCGTTAATCCGCCTCTTAATACATTGTCACTATTGGCCATCAATTCAATATTCTGTCCTTCTAAATAAGCGTGTAAGAGCCCTGCCCCCTGAAATACCCCTTGGTATTTTGGCACATTGACAATGTTTAAAATATAGATAGAAAGGATGCCTTTGTCAATATTGGATGAAGGCACAATACCACCATAGTATTTATTGGCCCACCAATGTGGATGCGTTTTATCCACTTTGCCTGCTGCTACTTCATGCACTGCAATTTCCAATAAAGGTTTTAATATTTTATCTGTAGCGGTTTGATCAAGGCGCATAAAATGACTGTACAAGCCAGCATAATCATCCTGACCAAATTCGGGTAATAATATTTGTAAAGGAGCAAGACTTGATAATCTTTCTTTAAGCGCAATGGCTGGCATAAAACCATGTAATAACCAAAAATCACTTAAAGCCACCATCACTTCTGGTTTATGATTTTGGTCTTTATAGTTTCTGTTCGATGCATCTATCGGCACACCCGCTTGTTGTTCTTTTGAAAAGCCTTTTTTTGCATTTTCCTTTGAAGGATGCACCTGAATACTCAGCATTTTTTCGACATCCAAAATTTTAAATAAATAAGGCAAGGCCCCAAATTGAGCTGCAGTTTTTGCACCTAAAAATGCTACTTTATTTTCCTGGATCATTTGATCTAGCGCCATAAGACCTTGAGCAGTTTCCACCATGGCAGGTGCAGAGGGATGAGCCCCCATCCAATATTCTGCAAATGGCTTGCCAATCGCATTGTCTACATGCATCAATTGAGGAATGAATGCGTTTCCACCCCACTCGTAATGCCTATGAATTCCTTGTAATTTATACGCTGTGTTCATGTATGCCTTTTAGCTATTTTCCTGTTTACTCAAATAAATTAAATTAAATCCACTTAAAATGAGTCAACATAACAAAGATACTGGGTTTTTAGGCGAAAATAAAGCCGCAAGCTACCTAATCAGCATGGGTTATACCATCCTTTTTAGAAATTGGCGCTATAAACATTTAGAAGTTGACATCATTGCAAGCAAAGAAAACTGCTTACATATAATAGAAGTGAAGACCAGGAGGTCAACTGCTTATGGTTTTCCAGAACAGCATATCGATGCGATAAAAATGCAGCACTTAAAAAATGCAGCTGCATTATTCCAATACCAACACCCTAGTTGGAAAATGCTTCAATTCGATGTGATTGCGATTCAATTATACTCAGAAACTAAATGGGATCTTTTTTTTATCGAAGACGTTTATTTTTAAACAAGCTTCGATTTACTCGTGTGATTTAAACCATAGAAGCCTTCATTTTTTCTACTAACTTATAGGTTGCTGGACAATATGCCACATTCTGTTTGTGCACATGAATGTATTCTACAAATTTCTTTTTGGTTAAATGCGGAAACCCTGCGCAATCAGCCGGTCTTACCTCATAGATAGAACACATATTTGAACTTAAATTCAAGAATTGACAAGGCTTTGAAACATTCACCCAATCCTTGTCTTTTTTATCGTACTCCAACCAAGTCGCTTTAAATTCAGCAGGCTTGATATTAAAATGTGCAGCAATTCTTTTGATGTCAGTGGTTGTAAATGTTGGGCTCATGGACTTACAACAATTTGCACAAGACAAGCAATCTACTTCGGCCCAAACTTCTGTACTTAATTTTGTTGCTATTTGATCAAGGTTTTTGAGATTTTTATTTTTTATCTTTGTTAAGAAGGATCTGAATTGTTTTGCATTAAGTTTAACTTTCTGCTTAAATGACCTTAAATTTACTTGCATAGGGTTTTGAATCAGACACGAAATAAACTCTTTATCAATGAATTATCAAATCTTTTCCTAAACTAGTTTTGAGCAAATGCAATGGGATATCTATAAAAAAGGATTTAAAGCTTTCTTGCAATTAGAGAAATCATTGAGTGCGCATTCTGTAGAAGCATACTTAAGAGACATTGATAAATTAGCCAACTTTTTAGAACCTATTAAAACTATCCATACTCCTGCGGATATTGAAATGACGCACTTGCAAAGTTTCATTCAAAGTATTGGTGAAATAGGCATGGCTGCTACCTCTCAGGCTAGAATCATTTCTGGTATCAAATCTTTTTTTAAATATTGTTTAATAGAACAGATTTGTCATATCAACCCCACTACTTTGTTACCTAGTCCTAAAACAAGTCGAAAACTACCAGATGTCTTAAGCTTTGAAGAAATAGAACAAATGATTGGTGAGATTGACCTGAGTAAACCAGAAGGTGGCAGGAATAAAGCCATCTTGGAAGTGATGTATAGTTCTGGATTAAGAGTTACAGAAGCCATTCAGCTAAAAATTTCTTGTTTGTATTTAGATGTTGGATTTATTAGAGTGATTGGTAAGGGTGATAAAGAAAGATTGGTGCCCATCGGATCGGATGCAATAAAGTATATCAAATTATACAAGGATACCATTAGAGTACATCAAACTCCAGCTAAAAACTGCGAGGATATTTTGTTTCTTAATAACCGTGGTAAAGGGCTTAGCAGGGTCATGATTTTTTATATCATCAAAGACCTCATCCTCAAAACAGGTATTAAAAAAACCATCTCCCCGCATAGCCTTCGTCATAGTTTCGCCACGCATTTAGTGGAAGGTGGTGCCGATCTGAGGGCTGTTCAGGAGATGCTTGGGCATGAAAGCATCACCACCACCGAGATTTATACCCATATTAATAGGGATTTCCTGAGGGATACCCTAGATCGTTTCCATCCGGCCTTTCAAAAAAAATAACAGGATAAACGCCTAAAATAAATTAGGTTTGTTGTTCAAAATTAATACATATGAAAAAGATACTTTTTGTAATTGGAAGCTTTTTGAGTTTAACGGCTATGGCACAAGTAAAAATGCCAGCACCTAGTCCTGCTCAAACTTTAACCCAAGAATTTGGTTTAGGTAAAATTGAAATCGTTTACTCAAGACCTAGTTTAAAAGGTCGTCCGGTTTTTGGTGCAGGTAGTTTATTAGCGCCTATCGGTGATGTTTGGAGAACAGGTGCAAATGGTGCCACTAAATTGACTTTCTCTGACCCAGTGAACATTGGAAATAAAACAATTCCTGCTGGATCATACGGTTTATTCACCATTCCAGGTGCTTCAGAATGGACCATTATTATCAATACCAATTCTAAAGGCTGGGGAAGTTTCGACTATAAAGAAGCAGAGGATGTGGTTCGTTTTAAAGTGGCTCCAGAAACAACTGGAAGCACCACAGAAACTTTCACAATTGGCATTGACGCCATCACTGCTCAAACTGCAACTATTTATTTGAAATGGGGTAAGACAAAAGTAAATATTCCTATAAGTACAGATATCAGACCTGCGGTTCGTGCACAAATTGATGCTGCAACAGCTGCTGCAACTGTAAACCCTAATGTATATCAATCTGCTGCAACATTTTACCTTGAATTAGATCATGATTACAATAAGGCTTTGGTATTTGCGGATAAAGCAATTGCTGCAAATGCAAAAGCATATTGGTTGCATTTATTAAAAGCTAGAATTCATGTAGCATTGAATGATAAAAAAGGTGCTAAAGCAAGTGCTGAAACTTGTAAGCAAATGGCGACTGAAGCAAAAAATATGGACTATGTAAGATCTGCTGATGAGATCTTGAAGTCTTTGTAAAATAGATTAGCTCACTGCGTTCGCTGATCAAGAAGATTGTTTACCCAAAACTTTTCAAGGAAATGCATTGCATTTCCTTGTCTTTTTTACTACTCCCCAGCTTTCAAAAACAAGTTTTTGACGCTTTTTCGCAATAAAAAAGCCTGTCAGTACCTGACAAGCTTTGTGCGGAAGAGGAGATTCGAACTCCCACGCCCGGGTATGGGCGCTACCACCTCAAGGTAGTGCGTCTACCAATTTCGCCACCTCCGCTTGAACTGCAAAATTACATAAATATAGTGAGGCTGTTATATTTTTTTGCATCTTTGTACCATGTCAAACTACAATGTAATCTGCCCAAAATGTCAACACAGCTTTGAACCAACCGACGCGATCCGCGACGAGATTGAAAAAGAATTGCGTGGCAAGATGACCGATTGGCAAAAAAAGAAAGAAGAAGAAACCAATCAATTGTTGGCAGAACAAAAAACAAAAATTCAGAACGAACTCACAGAGCAATTAAAAAAGAATATTGCTGGCGAATATGAACATAAGCTTAAGTTGATGCAAGACAACGAAGCCAATATGAGTAAGTAGGTGATTGAGTTCAGACAAAAAGAATTAGATTTCTTAAAACCATTACATCCCATTCAAGCAT
>CAIZLI010000282.1 GCA_903933765.1 uncultured Bacteroidota bacterium | reverse complement strand
TTTCTTGTTTTACGTGGCTGCAATTGTTTGAATTCTTTTTCCCAATAACGAATCAATGAAGTGTTTACATTAAACCATCCCGCTACTTCTCCAATTGGGTAATATAATTTTTTAGCTAAGGTGCTGGCATCAGGTACATTGATTTTATCAATCTCTTGATCCATATCTGCAAATGCCATCCTACCTCTTTTGTGTAAAATATTTCTGTTCACGTAAGCCATTGGTGTTCTTGATACAGAAGGCAAAGCAGCATCAGGTTCATTCACTGTTGTTTCAACTAGGACGGATTCAGTCTGAAAAACTGGCTTACGGTATTGAGGCAATGATTTTTTTTGCTTGATACTTTTGGCTTGTTTAGGCGCAGCAATATGCACAGGAGTTGTTCCCTCCGTGCCAAATAAATCCAATTGCTTTAGCGGTTCTGCCATAAGCCAAAGGTAGGATACTAATAAGACCAACTAACCCCTACAAATGATTGGTGGATAAATTGTTAAGTATGTATTATTTTTGCCTATGCGCATTTTTATTCAGCTTGATGATGTTTATGTTTCCAATCTTCCAATTTTGGAGCCAATTTTATTAGATCTTTTGGGCATGTCTGTTGCTGAACATAGCATTTATCTTGTTTCTACTTTACCAAAACCTTCTGAAACCAAGGCAATTGAGTGGGTGCATCCTGAGGCAACAAAGCAATTGATTGAAACAAGCAGTTCAAATGCATTGATACATTTTAGTCCTGTATCCATATGGGCAAAGCAACTTCCTTCCTATTTCATCCCTTTGACTTTACCACATCTTACTGGTCATTTAAGTTGGCTTAAATTGTTACGTGAAAAACAACGCTTTAATAAAACAATACAAGGTGCAAAAAAAGTGTTGGCTTTGGATGAATGGCATGCACAAAACAGACCAGGAGCTGAAAGACTCTATCTTGAAAAAGCGCCCTTGCCTAGTTTTGAGTGGTCGCAATTGGCCCCAGTCAGAAGTGCATTGACCGATGGAAATCAATACCTGCTTGCCTTTGTAGATACGCAAGATATCTTACCTATTGTGAAAGCGTTTTCTGTTTTTAAAAAATGGCAACTAAGTACGATGTCCCTTGTTTTTGTGCTAGATACAGAAGCCGAAAAAGATAAAGCGTCCAATATTTTGTTGGGCTATAAATATAGAGCATCGGTGGAATTGGTTTCTGTTACTAATTTTACATTAGAATGGATTGCTGCAGCATACCTTACAATATTCAGTGCAATGAATAGTCATCGCTTTCAGTTTTTAACCTATACCATGCGCTATCAGATTCCTTTTCTTTTGCATCAAGAAAAAGCAGACACCAATTTTATTTGCACTAAAATGGCCGAGTCGGGTGAATATTTTGATTTCAAACAACCCGATATTTTAGCGAATCATTTTAAGTTGTATTATAAGGATGAAATGTACCGTGCGGCTAAGGGCATTGAAATTCAAAAGGCCATTCAATCTGAAATAAGCCAATTTCAACATAAAGCAACCATAGTATGGCCAAGGGACTTGGTATAGGCTGGTCTTATTCGCCAATATTATTGTATTTTTGTGGCACAATTTTAAGCTATGCACGAATCAACTATTCAGGTAAAAATTCAATTAGACGAACAAAAAATACCCCAATCCATCGACTGGTCAGCAACCGATAGCACTGCTCAAGAAGCACAGGCTGCGAGGGCAATGATGTTGACTTTCTGGGATCCAACTGATAAAACTGCTTTACGTATCGATTTATGGACCAAGGACATGATGGTAGACGAGATGGCAGACTTTTTTTATCAAAATTTGATGGGGATGGGCGATTCTTACTTAAGAGCGACTCAAGACAAAGCACTTGCTGAATCCTTTAAAACTTTTGCAAAAACATTTTACAATCAGTTTAGAGCAAGTCAATTAGAACAGGGTGCAAAATAATTTGTACCAAAAAAATTAAAATATAATCTTATGAGTTTAGAACTAGAAGTGATGTCTTTAATGAAAGACGCAATGAAAAATAAAGATGA
>CAIZLI010000281.1 GCA_903933765.1 uncultured Bacteroidota bacterium | reverse complement strand
GAAATAACATTTTATAACAGAAAAAGAATCGAACATGCCTTGTGGGAAAAAAAGAAAGCGTCATAAAATTGCGACGCACAAAAGAAAAAAACGTTTAAGAAAAAACCGTCATAAGAAGAAGAACAAATAGTTCTAATTCAATACAAGCATTTTTCAAATGAAAAATGCTTGTATTCTTTTCCATTGCACGCCACTTCTCTACCTAGCAACTTTACTTTACCTTTTACCTTCCTTTGTAAAGTGGCCGTGATTTCAAAAACATAAAGCATTCTCCCGCTATTAGGCGAGTTGTATGTTTTATTAAAAGTTGCTATTCGTGAACAAAGAATTAATTATTAATAGTTCTCCTGATGGGGTTGAAATTGCCCTTTTAGAAGAAAAAAAATTGGTAGAAATTCACAATGAAAAGATTGATGCCCGCTTTGCAGTGGGTGATCTATATCTTGGAAAGGTGAAAAAAATCATACCAGGATTGAATGCTGCATTTGTTGATGTGGGATTTGAAAAAGATGCATTTCTGCATTATACTGACCTTAGCCCTTATATTAAATCCATTATTAAGTTCACGCATGATGCGATGAACGACCAACATGGTCAATTTGATTTTGCTAAGTTTGAGTCGGCACCCGAGATTGTAAAAACAGGTAAAATTAGCGAAGTCTTAAATGGCAAGCCAAATATCTTGGTGCAGATTTTAAAAGAACCTATTGCAGCAAAAGGACCACGCTTAACATGTGAAATTTCACTAGCCGGTCGTTTTGTAGTACTCACCCCATTCAATGAAATTGTTGCTGTATCTAAAAAAATTCATTCTTCTGATGAACGCAAGCGTCTTCAGAAAATGATGGAGTCTATCCGTCCAAAAAAATTTGGCGTAATTGTAAGAACTGCTGCCGAAGGAAAGACCACCGCAGAATTGCATGAGGATTTACGCACATTAGAAGCCAACTGGAAAAATATCCAGTCGAACTTAAAAGGTGCAGTCCCTCCTACGCGTATCATGAATGAAGAAAGTAAAACGACAAGTATTTTAAGAGACCTATTAAGTGAGGACTTTAATAAGATTGTGGTGAATGATAAAAAGATTTATGATATCACATTAAGCTACTTGCAAAGAATTGCGCCGCATAAATCAAATATCATCAGTTTACATACAGGTGACATTGGGATCTTTGACCAATATGCTATTACCAAACAAGTCAAATCCTCATTTGGGAAAACCATTAATTTAAATAGTGGTGCTTATTTGATCATCGAACATACCGAAGCACTCCATGTAGTGGACGTAAATAGCGGATTCAAGAGCGTTAGTAATAACCAAGAGGAAAATGCCTTACAAACAAATTTAGAGGCCGCAGAAGAGATTGCAAGACAATTAAGACTGAGAGATATTGGTGGGATTATTGTCATTGATTTTATTGACATGAAACTGCCAGAACATAGAAAGAAAGTACAAGAAGCTTTAGAAGGTTTCATGAAAACTGATAGAGCTAGACACTCTATCCTTCCTATTTCAAAATTTGGCCTTTTACAAGCTACCAGACAAAGAATCAGACCCGAAGTCAATATCAATACCTCAGAAGACTGCCCTGCTTGTTCAGGCACAGGCACCATCACGGCTTCTTTATTATTGGAAGATGAGATGGAGAAGAAACTAGCTTATTTAGCCACACACGGCCACCATAAATTGACGATATTGGTTCACCCTATCATTCATTCACACTTGACAAAGGGGATCTTTAATAGCATCATTAAGCGCTGGAAAAAGAAGTATAAATTGAAATTACAATCTCAGGCTTCTAATACAAGTCATTTAGTGGAATACAAATTCCTAGATGACCAAATGGAAGAAATTAAGTTATAAAAAAAAGACCCCGAAAATTCGGGGTCTTTTTTTTATGTCATCCTAGTTGGATTAATAACCTTCGTTTTGAACCAATTGCTTGTTCACATCCATCTCTCTTTGAGGGATAGGCATGATTAACTTTGGAGAATTCCAAGCCAATGTTCCTACAGCAGTTTGTGTTCTTTTTGAATCAGGTAAGAATTGTCCTTCGAAAGCCAATTCTAACTTTCTTTCTTTCAAGATAGCTGCTAATGTTACTGCAGTTAAAGCAGGTAAACCAGCTCTAGTG
>CAIZLI010000280.1 GCA_903933765.1 uncultured Bacteroidota bacterium | reverse complement strand
TTGAATGACAACACCATCAAAAGTGTTTACATATTGTAATGCTTTGAGGAAAAGCAAGTTGGATTGAACAGGGTATAAGCCATCACTCGAAGCAACTGCACCAGACTGATGCATATCTATCATCTCTGCTAAATCTTTTCCTTCTATTTTTTTGGACAATGCACCAATAGGTAGAATGTGAATCGGTAAATGTTGCTGTTGTTGAACAATATAATTTACCTGTGTTTTATTATCAATCACAGGCTGTGTATTTGGTACTACAAAAACGGTGGTAAATCCTCCAGATTGAGCAGCAGCAGCTCCAGTCATTAAAGTTTCTCTATGTTCATAGCCAGGGTCACAAAAATGCGTAAATGGATCTACCCATCCTACACTTACAATAGTACCTGGTAGGTCTACAATTTGATCTGCTTTTCCATCATAATGGTCTTGAATGGAAACTAATACTGCGTCTTGAAGAAGGATATCTTTTACTTGGCCGTTGAATGGCGAATGCTGATCAGCAATTTTGACTTGCCTGAGAAGAATTGTCATCGAGTCAATGAATTTGATGCAATATACTCCGTTTTTACTAATTGAGTGGATATTTAGGCCTCAAATAGGATGATTCTTGATGAAATAGCCTATCCCCAATGTATGGTTTTATTGAGTTAACTTCGCCCTTATGACTTTTGACCAATTAAATATCAATTCTCCCTTAGCTAGGGCCTTAGAGGATTTAGGATATACGCATCCAACCACTATTCAACACCGAGTTTACCCGGTAGTGATGTCTGGAAGAGATGTTTGTGGTATTGCCCAGACTGGAACCGGTAAAACCTTTGCCTATTTATTACCCTGTCTTAGACAATGGAAATTTGATAAAAATAAAGATCCACAGATCCTAATTATTGTACCAACAAGAGAATTGGTGGTGCAAGTGGTGGAGGCTGTTAAGAAATTAACGCCTTATATGAGTGTGATTACCGTAGGTGTATTTGGAGGTGTGAATATCAATACACAACAAATAGAAGTAGAAAAAGGGGTGGATGTTTTAGTGGCTACACCAGGTAGATTATTTGACTTAATCATGAATGGTGCACTTAAAACAAAGTACATTAAAAAAGTAGTGATAGATGAAATGGATGAGATGTTGAATCTTGGTTTTAGAAAACAGATCACCAATATTTTAGAACTCGTTCCTGCTAAAAGACAGAATTTATTATTTTCTGCAACGATTACGGATGATGTAGAAAAATTGATGAATGATTATTTTAACGAACCAGTTAGGGTAGAAGCGGCACCAACAGGTACGCCTCTAGAAAATATCATTCAAATTGGATATGAGCTTCCAAATTTTAATACTAAAGTTAATTTATTAGAACAGTTATTAAGTGCTGACAAGAGCATGACGAAAGTATTGATATTTGCAGCCACAAAAAGTTTAGCAGATCAATTATACGATCAATTGATTGAAAAATTTCCAGATATTGTTGGGGTAATTCACTCCAATAAAGAACAAAATTATCGTTTCAATACAGTGAATCAATTTAAAGCTGGTGTTTTTAAATATATTATAGCAACCGATGTAATGGCCCGTGGTATTGACGTTGCTGAGGTAACACATGTGATTAATTTTGATACACCTGATGTACCCGAAAATTATATACACAGAATTGGACGTACTGGTAGAGCAGATAAAAAAGGGATAGCAATTACTTTTATTACCGCAAAAGAAGCAAAGCAAAAACTAGCTATTGAAACTTTAATGAAGCAACCAATTCCAATGGAAGCATTGCCAGAAGAGCTTGAAATATCTACTGTATTGACGGAGGATGAGATTCCAAAAGTGAAGATGAAAATCATCCAAATTAAATTGCCTAAAAAAGAAGATGTGGGGCCAGCTTTCCATGAAAAGTCTGAGAAGAATAAAAAAGTAAATGTGCGTAAGAACTATAAGGAAACTATGCAGAAGAAATATGGTAAACCAAAAACTCGTGGTGCTAAGAAATAAATTAGCCCTTAAAGAATATAAGGGCTAATTTATTTTAGTCTAATGATTTTTTCGAGGCCACCCATAAACGGTGGCCTCGATTTGCTTTGCACCCTTAAAGAATATAAGGGCTAATTTATTTTAGTCTAATGATTTTTTCGAGGCCACCCATAAACGGTGGCTTCGATTTTTTCGAGGCCTAAAAACGCTCTAATCCAGAAAAGAAGAAATTACCTTCGATAGC
>CAIZLI010000279.1 GCA_903933765.1 uncultured Bacteroidota bacterium | reverse complement strand
GCCTTTTTTAAAATAGCAACATTGTCTGGATTACTAAGCCCCGTTCCATAAAAATAGACTGCTGCAACTTTGCTTAAATCTGTCTTTTTCTGAAATGTCTTTTCTAGCAATTGTACAATGTCTGTAAGACTTAAAAAGTAGGGGCTAATACCAGTTGTTTTAATGGTTTGACGCTTGCCATTTTGTACTAAGGTCCATTGGCATTTTGTGGCACCGCTATCTGCTATTAAATAAGTCTTTTTCATGGGAGTTGAACTAAGACATGAAATTAGCCATTTCATTTTGAATTGATGTAAATTTGCCAAGAATTCATACAACATGCAACAAAATCAACCTCGATCGACCCAAACAAGTTGGGTGACCCCAATCATCTATGCAGGCGTACTTTTATTGGGTATTGGAATAGGTATTTTTTTAAAAGGAAGTTTCTCAATAGGATTCCCTTCATCCGATTCGAATTCTGCAATGGATGAGATCATTGAATTGGTTAAATCAAAATATGTAGAACAAGTTAATCTGGATAGCACTCAAACCAATTTAGCCGATTTTTATTTAGGACAATTAGATCCCCATTCTGTGTATATCCCACCTGCAGATTTAATGGATGCCAATGAACAATTGCAACCAAATTATAAAGGCATAGGCATCGAATTTCATCAATTCAGGGACAGTGTTTTTGTGGCTTATGTCATGCCAGGAGGGCCAGCTGCGAAGGGCGGATTAAAAACAGGGGATATTTTATTGACCGTGGATGATTCTGTTAAATTATCTGGCAACAAATTGGACGGGGAAGCGATCAAGCGAAAAATAAAAGGCCCTGCGGATGAAAATATAAAATTAGCGGTACTGCGCAATCAGCAAAAATTGACATTTAATTTGGTTAGAGCATCTGTGCCTGTTACACCAATTGATGCAGCTTATATGGTGAGCGATACCGTTGGTTATATTAAAATAGACAAATTCGCGGACAGAACTTATGAGGCGTTCATGCAAGCTTTGGAGCCTTTATTAAAAAAAGGGATGAAATCGCTGGTGATAGATTTAAGAGGGAATGGGGGCGGATTATTATCAGAAGCCGTTGGGATTGCAGATGAATTATTGGCTGGTAATAAATTGATCGTTTATACAGAAGGATTGCATGCACCAAGGGTGAATTATTATAGCAAGCGTGAAGGCTTATTTGAAACAGGTGAAATCACTATTTTGATGGATGAGACTTCTGCTTCTGCTAGTGAAGTATTAGCAGGTGCTTTACAAGATTGGGATCGTGCAAAAGTAGTTGGAAGGAGGTCTTTTGGTAAAGGATTGGTGCAACAACAATTTAGGTTGTCCAATGGAGCTGCTTTAAGATTGACCACTGCTAAATATTTCACACCATTAGGACGTAATATTCAACGCCCTTATCAAAATGGGAAATTGGCTTATGAACATGATTTTATAGAGAGAATGTCAAAGTCTAGTAATGGAAATATAGATACAGCATCTATTGGCAAAGCGTATAAGACGCCAAAAGGCAATACAGTATATGGTGGTGGTGGTATTATTCCCAATCAATGGTTGCCTAACAATGCATTGTATGCAGACTCGAACTATGCCAATTTATATGCACAAGGCTCAATGAATGAATTTGTGTTGCAATATTATCTTTCATCACAAAAGTTGATGAATCAATATTCATCTGTTCAAGCATTTGTTGCAGTTTATGCAAAGCAAGACCTCACAAAATCATTGGATCAATATTTACGAAAGACAAAACAAAAAGGATTGCCTGCAACGATGTTGCAAAATCCACTTTTACAACAACAATTGGTGGCTTATTTAGCACGTTGTAAATGGTATAAGCAGGGGTATTATGAAGCTATTAATTTAATGGATAATAATTTTAAGTCTGTAGTAAAAAATTAAGCTAATTTTTTAAAAATCTTCTAAGGTAAAAAAGGAAGAAATTTTTCTGTTTGAATGTTTGTTAGAATTGGTGCAGTATCATTTAATCGTTGACCACTTAAAACAGTTTCATATTTCTTTAAATAATTTGCTGTCATTTGAGTACTTGTGAAATTTTCCATCACATATGCATGACAAATATTTGGGTCAAAATCCTCCGCCTTTTGAACGGCATCCACAAGTGCACTCAATGAATTGCTTGTAACACCTACATTAGGCTGAATGATTTCTTTTAAGGATCCGTAGGGTGTGCCAAATACAGGACATCCAAAATAAAGGCTCTCCACAATCGATAATCCAAATGGTTCATTCCATAGTACAGGAAAAATCAAACCTTTGGAACCTTTGAGTAGGTTATTTTTTGCTACGCCGCCAATCAATCCTTCAAATTGTATGCGTGGATCAAATGTGAGGCGAATACCTTGATTGAAATTGAATCTCATTCCTCCAATCACTCTAAATTTAATTTTTGCTTGCTGCGCAATCTTAATAGCACCTCTCAAATTTTTCACACGCCATGCGCCATCGCCTAAAAAATGAAAGTAGTTTCTTTTTTGATCCAATCCTGGGTCTCCATAATCGGCAGGGTCAATGCCATTGTGCACATAAGAGACACTACCGTATCTGCTTGCATGATTTTTTGACACAAAGACCGTGTTCATATCCAGTGGATTTTGGTCATTGGTATTGCCATGTAAAGTAAAAATATAAGGGATTGTAGGGTTCTCATTGACCTTGCAATTTAAATGAACCAGATCCACCCCAGCAGGTATTTGTTGATTAAATGGAATGTCATGATTTAATACATGCACACTCGTTGCAAAATCACAATAAGAACCTGGACCGACCAAATAGGAGACCTGATGCCCTCTTTTAACCAATTCCTTGCCTAACCACCAGATCACCCTTTCGGTACCTCCATATTGTTGCACAGGGATGCTGGTATTGTTTACGATTAGGATATGCATGGTCAAATTTACGATAAAAAAGAAGGAAAAACGGACCGAATGCACGCTAGTCATTTTTTTTGTTTTTGCTTTTGAAAAAGTATTAACTTCAAAACCTTAATAAAAATTTGATTGCATGAAAAGACTTTTAACCATCTCGGCCCTTTTTTGTACTTTATTTGTACAAGCACAAATTAAAGCGACATCCGCTCAGGAAAGATTAAAAACAATTGACCAAAGAAAACAATTGCTGAGTCGATCTACTTTAAATGAAACTGGTTTTAGAAATATTGGCCCCTCCATTATGAGCGGTCGTGTGGTGGACATTGAGGTGAATCCTCAAGATCCTACCGAATTTTATGTAGCCTATGCTTCTGGTGGATTATGGCATACAAAAAACAATGGCCAAAGTTTTGCACCCATTTTTGACTCAGTGGATGTGTTAACAATTGGTGATATTGCTGTGAACTGGCAGAACAGACATATTTGGGTAGGTACGGGCGAAGTGAATAGTAGCCGTTCTACGTATGCAGGATTAGGCGTGTATCGTTCTGCGAATAATGGTAAGTCATGGGAATACCTTGGATTGCCAGAGAGTCATCATATTGGTAAGATTCAATTATCTGCTAAAGATCCAAACACTGCATGGGTGGCTGTACTAGGTCATTTATATTCAGAGAGTAAAGAAAGAGGTATTTATAAAACAACAGATGCTGGAAAAACTTGGAACCAAACATTGGCATCCGATGCAAACACTGGAGCCATTGATGTGGACATTGATCCAAGCAATGAACAAGTATTGTATGCTGCAATGTGGTATAGAACAAGAACCGCTTCCAATTTTGAGGAATCAGGTAAAACATCTGGCATTTTCAAGAGCACTGATGGTGGTGATCATTGGACTTTAGTGTCTACACCAACTAGTGGTTTCCCTTCAGGAGATGGTGTTGGTAGAATTGGGTTGGCTGTCTATCCAAAAAATCCATCTATTGTATATGCGATAGTAGATAATAATTTTCATCAACCTGATACTGCAATGCAAAAAGCTGCAGATACTTCAAGGTATGTGTTAAGAGATTTTAAAACATTGACAGTAGATCAGTTTCTTGCTTTAGATGATAAAAAATTAAATGCTTTTTTAAAGTCTCCACGCAATGGCATCCCAACAAAATACAATGCAGAAAATATTAAGAAAGATGTGCAATCTGGTAAATTAGCGCCTAATTGTATTTGGGATTATTTATATGACGCGAACACCGCTTTATTTGAAACACCAATTTATGGTGCGCAAGTTTACCGTTCAGACAATGCAGGACTTAGTTGGGTTAAAACACATGCAAAACCAATTGACCTTTATAGCACGTATGGCTATTATTTTGGTAAAGTTTTTGTGAGTCCAAGCAATCCTGATAAAATTGCTATTACAGGTGTAGGTGTTTTATTAAGTACAGATGGTGGAAAAACTTTTAATTCAATAGGTAAAGAAAATGTGCATGCAGATCACCATTTTGTTTGGATGAATGGCGCGCGTGATAGCCATATGATTATTGGTAATGACGGCGGATGTAATATCACTTATGATAATGGTGCACATTGGTTCAAAGCCAATACCCCAGCAGTTGGACAGTTTTATAATATCGCAATTGATATGGCGAAGCCTTATAATGTGTATGGTGGATTGCAAGACAATGGTACTTGGTTTGGTTCAAGTGCAACCAAGGAAAATTATGATTGGTATGATAGTGGGCACAATCCTTATACTATGATAGGTGGAGGAGATGGTATGCAAGTGCAAGTAGATTGGAGAGATAACAAAACAGTGTATAGTGGTTCTCAATTTGGTTTTTATAGTAGACAAAATCTTGCCACTAAGGACCGTAAAGCAGTTCGTCCTATGCGTGATTTAGGAGAACCTGCAGTTAGATACAATTGGCAGTCACCAATTCTATTGAGCCGTCATAATCAAGACGTGTTTTATTTTGGTTCAAATAAATTCCACCGCTCAATGAGTAAGGGAGATAGCTTAGTCACTTTAAGCACGGATCTAACAACCAATCCTGCTCAAGGAGATGTGCCATTTGGAACGACTACGACAATTAGTGAAAGTCCAATTCGTTTTGGATTGATCTATGTTGGAACGGATGATGGTAATGTGCAAGTATCAAAAGATGGCGGTAATAGTTTTACTATGATTAGCCAAAAATTACCAAAGGGTTTATATGTAAGTAGAGTCATTGCGAGCAAATACAATGTTGCAAGAGTCTATGTCACATTGAATGGATACCGTAATGATCACTTTAATGCATATGTATATCAAAGTGATGATTATGGTACTACATGGAAACAAATCATGAAAGACTTACCATCAGAGCCGGTGAATGTCATCAAAGAAGATGCAGTTGCTGAACAAGTTTTGTATGTAGGAACCGATGGTGGATTGTATGTAAGTTTGGATGGAGGTAATAGTTCAATGGCTTGGACAAAAGGCTTACCAGCAAGTGTTCCAGTGCATGACTTAGAAATTCACCCAAGAGATCATGAGATTGTCTTAGGAACGCATGGTCGTAGTTTATATGTAGGTAAATTAGATGCATTAAGAAAGCAATTGAAATAAATTGTAGCTGAAATATAAAAAGGGCTAACTAGTATGCTAGTTAGCCCTTTTTTTTAAGCTTTCAAATAAGCTTGTTCTTTTTGAACTAGTAGGTCAAATACTTTTTGTAAAATAGGGGAGTCGGTTGGAATATTTGTCGCATCTATTTTACTAACAGGAATAATGCGTTTGGTAGAACTTGCTATGAATGCACCTTTTGCAGTGTTGATTTCATCAAGTGCAATTGGTCTTTCTTCTATCGTGATCCCATTTGCAGATGCTTCTGCTAAAATATTTTTTCTTGTAATCCCTTTTAGTACTTGATCCTTAGCAGTAACAATATATCCTTGTTCAGAAATTAAGAAAAAATTAGACCTAGGACATTCCCTGATCATCCCCTCGTGGGTGTATAAAATATCTTGTCCACCAAATGCTTTCAATTGAGGTTGTAAATAAATGGCCATTAAATAATCAGTCGTTTTTACTTGAGGCAATTGACGTTGAAAAGGATGACACATTAATACAAAAGGATTGACCGCAAATTGATTGGAAGGAACAGGTAGGGGCTGTTGAATTATCGTTAGTCTTGGTTGTTCTAAAGCATACCCATCCGAACTGTCTCCACCAGATACGATCAATTTAAGGCCAGAATAGGGCATATCATTTTTTGCTACCAATTCCATCACAATTTTCAATATAGACTCCTTTGATTGAGGCACATCCATATGCATGATCGAAGCAGAATTGTACAAACGATCTAAATGGTCTTCTACAAATAAAGGCTTGTTGTCCACCACCCTTAGGTAGTCAAAAATGCCATAACCTCTTTGAATCAGTAAATCGTTGAGTGACATGCCGGTTTGGCTAAAAGAACTTATTTGTCCATCGTAATAACAACTGGTATTTTCCAAAATGGGTGTTTTAGAGGATAAAATTAGTGATTATAAATACATTAAGCCTATAAAAATGGGTTTAGGATATTATGATCATTAACTG
>CAIZLI010000278.1 GCA_903933765.1 uncultured Bacteroidota bacterium | reverse complement strand
ATGTTATTTGTAATATGTGTATTAGGCGTTGGATTATTGAAAGCAAGTAATGTGGCCTTATTTTTATAAAATGTATTATTTGTAATAAAATTAGAATCGGAAGAGTTTCCACCAATTTTAATAATGAAAAATTGCCATTGGTCATTATTTTGTGTGATACCATTATTAGCAAAAATATTACCAGACATTTTCAACCCAGATAACCAACCATTTATAATACCAGTTTCACACCAAACATTATTTGCTTTTGTGATGTCAGTATTATTATTCCTAAAAATATTATTCAATATAGATATACCCTGCCCACCTAGTGAAATTGCACCTGAGTTATATTCAAAAATTGAATTTTGAATAATAGCACTATCCTGAATTTGAATGTAGTTGAAATCTTGATTTGCATCTCTGTTGGCAACAAATTGTATGTCTTTAAAACCATTATCAGCAAAAATACACTTATCAATCACTAAATACTTCTGCCATTGCTGCTGTGTATTGATGATCATTTTACCTTTACCAGGAGCATTTTTAAAACTAAGTCCAATAAATTTAGTCCACACACTTCTGCCATTTGTTTCAAAAGGCGCATATGAAATGATATTTCCTTTTAAATCGCTTGGAGCACTAATGATAGTAGATCTGATAGAAGCTGTATCTGTATTATCAATTAAATAATTTGAACCAAAAACAACACCCGGATTAATTTTTATTTGTTCAGTATATGTACCAGGTAATACCACTACAGTATCACCTCTTAAAGCAACTGACATCGCTTGTTTTATAGTTGCAAATGCATCTCCTTTAGCTGGAAACCCATTTTTTGTATCATCACCAGAAGCTTTGTTTACATAAAATCTAGTTGCAGATATTGAGGTTGGTGTAGTAAATGATTTATTAAGACTCGTATCGGATACAACCTGATTGGTATCCCTATTGGTTAAATAGTAGACATACTTTGTATCTAGGTTGGTTGTCTTATCTGTATATGATGTAGTCGTGTCTTTAACTGTAGCAATTTTAACTGCATTGGCTGAAGTTGAACCTCTATAAATATCTATATTAGTATGTATTCTTGTTGCAGAATAGGTTCCGGTATAGGTATTTGTTGAAACCCAAGAAATAGATACGAAGGACCTACTTGGATTAGAAAGTGTTAAACTAGTTGGAACAGATACTCTACTTGCAGCCGAAGTGATTGTAATACTATCTGCTAAACTAGTTTTTGAATAAGTGTTTAATGTTTTACTAAACGCTTTTATAGTGTAATAATACTTAGTCGTGTTAGAAATAGTAGAAGCATCTATAAAAGTATTTGAACTCAACTTAACAGTGTCTTTTCTATTTGTAGTTGAATAAGTCCCAGCAGATGATGTAATGATGGCTGTATCTCTAGAAGCAGTACTTCTGTAAATTACAACTGAATCTATCTTAGGATTTGATGGGATTGAAAAAGTCAGCTTAACTGCTTTATTCCCAGAGATAATCGCTTCTTGAACTGAACTAATCACTGGATAAGGCATCGCCATATCAGATTCTATTGCTCCTAAATCTATTCCAGATCCCACTGGTGCAGGTCTAGTTACCCCATTAAAATCTTTTGCTAATGCCAATGAAGACGTACCAGCACCAATACCTATACTCGTAGATAATAAACTAAAATCCAAATTAGCTGTGTCTTTGAATTTTGCAGTACCAATCATATGTGAGGCAGTGTCATAAGTAAAGGTAAATGTGGTCGAAAAATTACTTGGTCCTTTATTTGTGCTTATTTCTTGTGCTAATAAGTTATTCTTAAAGAAATAATTGGATGGCTTACCATTGTTACCACCATCACCCCAAGCAAATTCACTATTGGTATTTCTGGTTGACTTATCGTAATTATTGTCAATGATATTATTATACCAATAAGTTGCAAACATGCTATTTTCAAAACCTCCCCACCAGTTAATAAAGTAAGCTGTTTTTGTATTGTTTTTATAAAATGTATTATTAACTACTTCTATTGTATCCCTAAGTTCATCACCACCAGATGTCAATATCTGGTCTCCGCTATTGTTGTAAAAAATATTATTTTTAATCTTTCCTTTTATTCTTTCTGCGTAAATAATTCCACCTAAACCTTGCTGATTCCATGGACCACCTCTACTGTCATTTTCTGTATTAGATGACACTGCTCTGTTATTATAGAAAAGTGATGACTCAATCGAGAATGGTGCGTCTGTACCAATTAATTGAAAACCAAAAACAGACAAACCTATATTATTGAAAACGGTTGTATTTCTGATTTTAGTACCTCTGAAAAAGAATGGAATTGAACTTAATGAACCTGAGTTTTTAAGGATACAATTTCTAACCAATCCACCTTCTATGTCCAAAGCCCATTTGCTTGCACTATCCACCGTAAATCCAATCATTTGGAAATAAGTACTATCTCTATTGTTTCCAGTAACTCTAAATAAATTATCTGTATTGGCATTATTCTGAGTAACACCTGCCCCAGAAAGCACAGTTTTTCTAATATGACTTGTATCTCCATCGACCAAATACAATGAAGCAAAAACAAGTTTTTTACTTGAGTAATTACTATTAAAGAAAACTTTTTCTTTATAGGTACCTTCACTAACAAGAACGGTATCACCATTTCTTGCAGAATCCACCGCCATTTTAATAGTTGAGAAACTTGTACCACTGTTAGT
>CAIZLI010000277.1 GCA_903933765.1 uncultured Bacteroidota bacterium | reverse complement strand
GTTTAAATAATTTAAACGTTGGGCAGCCAAATTTTTATCATTCTCTTTGGTTCTTAAATGCTGCAACATATCATTGAACTCATGTTGCATGCTTTGTAAACCCTTTTCTTTTTCGATGAAAACCACACGCTCTTGTTCAAGTGCCGCTTCTTCTAGTGCAATGGCTGCTTCTAATTGAAATTTCTTGTCTGTTTCAGTTTCTTGCTGCTCTGTTAATTCCTTATAAGTTAAATTGAAGCCTTCTAAAGAAGCAATCGCTAATTCAATGGCTGTTTCCTTGTAATCTTTTTTGATTTCAAAATATTTCTCTGCTTTCTTCGCTTGATTCTCTAAGGTTTTTAATTGATTGTTGATTTCAAACAATAAATCCTCGATACGTGATAAATCTTGCTCTGTTGCATCTAACTTATTCTTCGCTTCTTTTTTTCTTGTCTTGTAGATCGTGATACCAGCAGCTTGTTCTAACATTTTACGACGACTATTATCCTTATCCTTGATAATGTCATCCACCATACCTAATTCAATAATGGCATAACTGTCTGTGCTCACCCCTGTGTCCATGAATAAATTATGGATGTCTTTTAAACGACAAGACACATCATTCAAACGGTATTCACTTTCCCCGTTTTTATAATAACGACGGGTGACCGTGATGGTGCTAAATTCTGTTGGTAATAAATTTTTTGTATTCTCGAAAGTCAAACTCACTTCCGCCATGCTACTTGCATTTCTGGTCTTAGAACCATTGAAAACCAATGAGTCTAAATTCTCAGATCTTAGTGCTGAAATTTTAGATTCCCCTATTACCCATCTTATACTATCTATGATATTACTCTTACCACAACCATTCGGTCCAATGATGCCTGTTATACCCTCGTCAAAACTGACAATAGTTTTGTCAGCAAAACTCTTGAACCCCTTGATTTCTAATGACTTTAATCTCACTTTTGTAACGCTTTAAATTGTCTGCGAACATAAGAAAAATCAGTCAAAAAGTCAAGGGGAATGGGTGTATTTAGATTGAAATGTGGACAAAATCTACCCCTTTTCGACAAGGCGACCTCCCTCAGTGGTCAAGGTACGTGCTGGGAACTTATTTACGACCATATAATCATGGGTGGCCATAATGATGGCTGTTCCATCTTCCTTGGCAATTTGGAACAACAAATGCATGATTTCATCGGATGTTTCAGGGTCTAAACTACCAGTTGGTTCATCCGCAAGGATCATTTTAGGTGCGTTTAACATCGCTCGAGCAATATCCACCCTTTGTTGCTCCCCACCGCTCATTTCATAGGTCATTTTGAACCCCTTATTCTGAAGCCCTACTTTATTCAAAACATCGTCTATTTTTTGTTGGATCAATTGTTCATCCTGCCAGCCTGTTGCTTTAAGTACGAAACTTAGGTTCTCATTTACATTTCGGTCTGACAATAATTGAAAATCTTGGAATACAACCCCTAAATTCCTTCTCAAAAAAGGTAATTTTTTCCAGTCCATCTCCTTTAAATTAAAACCAACCACATGACCAACCCCTTCTGTTAAAGTCAATTCTCCATATAAGGTTTTCAATAAGCTACTTTTACCTGTACCTGTTTTTCCAACAAGGTAAACAAATTCACCTTTTTGAACATTCAAGTTGACATCTTGCAAAATAAGGCTACCACTTTGATAAATATTCGCATGTTCAATTTGTACAACAATTTCACTCATATAGTTCTTGTTAATAGATT
>CAIZLI010000276.1 GCA_903933765.1 uncultured Bacteroidota bacterium | reverse complement strand
CTTTTTAGCATTACCCACACCTCCGGGAGCGGATGGTAGTGCGGATTTAAAATATGTGTTGGGTGTTGCGGATCATTTAGGAAAGATTTTAAAAGGCTACAAAGTTATTGTGAACAAAAGCACAGTACCGGTGGGCACAGCGGATAAAGTAAGTGCGGCGATTGCAAAAAATTACGCAGGTGAATACGATGTAGTAAGCAACCCTGAGTTTTTAAGAGAGGGAGTGGCGGTGGATGATTTCATGAAGCCAGATAGAGTGGTGGTAGGAACAAGATCAGAGCGTGCAAAGAAATTAATGAGTGATTTATATGCACCCTTTGTAAGACAGGGTAATCCAGTGATCTTTATGGATGAGCGTAGTTCAGAATTAACGAAGTATGCAGCTAATTCATTTTTAGCTACTAAGATTTCTTTCATGAACGAGATTGCGCAACTATGTGAGCGCATGGGCGCGGATGTGGACATGGTGAGAAGAGGGATTGGGTCAGATGAACGTATTGGAAAAAGATTTTTATTCCCAGGCATTGGTTATGGTGGATCTTGTTTTCCAAAAGATGTACAAGCACTCATTATGTCATCGGATGAAGTGAATTATACTTTTGAGATTTTAAAAGCAGTGGAAAAAGTGAACGCCAATCAAAAACTACATTTAGTAGAAAAGATCAAGTCTTATTATAACGGCAACTTAGCAGGCAAGCATTTTGCATTATGGGGTTTAGCGTTCAAACCAAATACGGACGATATTAGAGAAGCACCAGCATTGAGTATCATAGAAGCATTGACAGCGATGGGCGCAACGATTACTGCTTATGATCCTGAGGCGATGCCGAATGTGCAAGCACAGATTGGAGACAAGATCAAATATGCAGCCAATCAATATGAGGCCTTACAAGATGCCGTTGCATTAATAATAGCGACAGAGTGGAGCGAGTTTAGAACGCCTGATTTTGAAAGAATTGAAACTGTTATAAAGCATAAAGTGATATTTGATGGCAGAAATTTGTATGATTTTGGTATAATCAAAGGAATGGGATTTTATTATGAAAGCATAGGTAGAAAAGTATAGCAAAAATATATAATTAACTTTACTTCATGCAAGGCTCAGTCATAGAAACTTACTAATTTTAAAATAGTTTTTAAATTAGTAAGTTCTCAAAGATTTATTTTTTTAAACTAGACTATTTAAACGAAAATTAAAATTAACAAACATTTCAATTAACGTGTCTTTTTTTTATAGACATAAATTTAATATCAATATGTTATCAAACAAATCAATTCTCATTACGGGAGGAACTGGATCGCTTGGGAAAGCATTAACTAAATCAATTCTTGAGAAATGGCCTGATATAAAAAGACTTGTCATCTATTCACGTGATGAACAGAAACAGTTTCAAATGGAACATAATTATCCGATTGACAAGTATAAATGTATTCGTTATTTTATTGGAGACGTGCGTGATTATGAACGTTTGAAAAGAGCATTTATTGGTATTGATTACGTGATTCATGCGGCTGCTATGAAACATGTACATATTGCCGAATACAATCCAGATGAATGCGTAAAAACAAATATTGGTGGTGCCGAAAATGTTATTAAGGCAGCACTTGAATCTCCAACTGTTACAAAGGTTGTGGCTTTGTCAACTGATAAAGCTTGTGCTCCAATTAATTTGTATGGAGCAACGAAATTAACTTCCGATAAGCTTTTTATTGCTGCAAATAATATAAAGGGTCAAAAGGATATAAAATTCTCTGTAGTTCGTTATGGTAATGTGATGGGTTCGAATGGTTCAGTAATTCCCTTCTTTTTAAAGAAAAAGCACGAAGGTAAATTGCCGATTACAGATCTGAATATGACTCGCTTTAACATTTCCTTGAGTGGTGGAGTAGATATGGTATTGCATGCACTTAAAACGGCTTGGGGTGGTGAGTTATTTGTACCTAAAATTCCTTCGTATAAAATTACAGATGTAGCTGAAGCCATTGGGCCTGAATGTAAACACGAAATAGTTGGAATACGTCCAGGAGAGAAAATTCATGAAGAAATGATTACAAGTTCAGATTCGTTTAGTACTTATGATTTAGGTGAGTATTATGTGATTCTTCCGCAGGTCCCTCAGTGGGATCTGGATGCTTATATAAGTCATTTTAAAGCTCAAAAGGTAGAAAAAGGATTCAATTACTCATCAGGTCAGAATAAAGAATGGGAGTCCGTAGAAAGTCTTAGAAAGCTGATTTTGGAACATGTTGATTCAAATTTTAATTTAGACTAATGAAGGCAATACCATACGGCAAACAATTTATTTCTGATGAAGATATTCAGTCTGTAATTCAAACTCTAAATGGCGATTTTCTAACTCAGGGTCCTGCTATTTATGCATTTGAAAAAAAATTTGCAGCTTATGTTGGCTCAAAATTTGCTGTTGCTGTAGCGAATGGTACTGGAGCCTTACATTTATCCGCTATGGCTTTAAATATTCAACCCGGGGATAAGGTTATTACAACACCAATTACATTTGTTGCCTCAGCTAACTGTGTAAAGTATTGTGGTGGTGAAGTAGTTTTTTGTGATATTGATCCCAAAACTTTTTTACTAGATATCCAACAAGTTAGAAAACTACTTGAGCAATCGCCAAAAGGCACATATAAAGGGATCATTCCGGTAGATTTTGCTGGCCGTCCAATAAATAGTGAAGCCTTTAGTAAATTGGCGGAAGAGTTTGGTTGTTGGATAATTGAAGATGCTTGTCATGCTCCAGGCGCTTGGATAAAAGATAGTAATGGAATAGCTCAAATTTCAGGTAATGGGAAATATTCTGATTTAGCAATTTTTTCTTTTCATCCAGTTAAACATATAGCTACAGGTGAAGGTGGCATGATTACCACTAACAGTGAAGTATTATATAAAAAATTGATTACACTGAGAACGCATGGAATTACGCGCGATCAAAAACTTTTTGAAAACTCAGTTTCATTTGCAGCAGGAATTGAAACCAATGATATTGATTACCCAGGCTGGTATATGGAAATGCAGGAACTTGGCTATAACTATAGACTTACTGATTTTCAAGCAGCCCTAGGAATTAGTCAATTGAAAGCTGCAGAAAAGGGTTTGGCTAAAAGAAAGCAGATTGCAAACAATTATGATTTGGCCTTTCAATCAATCGATAAAATAGTAAGTCCTCAACTTGAAACAAAAGTGAATTCAAATTTTTCTCATGCGTATCATTTATATATCATTAAGACTCCTGAAAGACTTAAACTATATAACTATCTGAGGGAAAATCAAATATTTGCACAAGTACATTACATTCCCGCTCATCTTATGCCTTACTATCGTTCTCAAGGATGGAAAGAAGGAATGATGCCGAATGCAGAAGCCTATTATAAGGAGTGTTTAAGCCTGCCTATGTACCCCTCTATGACTGATGAAGAGCAATCCTATGTAATTGAAGTAATTCTTAATTTTTTTAAAAGAGAATAATAGATAAAACATAGTCGAATTGTACAATTTAGATAAATTAATTTTAGGAACGGTTCAAATGGGAATCCCTTACGGGATCAACAACCATTCAGGTAAACCTGATTCAGAGACTTCATTTGAAATCCTTGATCTGGCATATGCCAATGGCATCAGAATGTTGGATACAGCAGAATCCTATGGCAATTCTCAGCAAGTCATTGGAGATTATCACAGAAATCATTCTACAAATCATTTCAATGTAATTACCAAACTTGCACCAAATTCGTCTGATGGTGATATCAGAATGCATGTTGAAAAGGATCTGAAAGAACTCAACCTTAATAAACTTGGCGGATACATGTTTCATAGTTTTCAATCGTTCAGGAATAGTCATTCGGGCGCTGAAGCATTGAGTTGCCTTAGGAATGAAGGATTAATAGATAAATGGGGTGTTTCGGTTTATACAAATGATGAATTTGAATTTGTGATCAATGAAACGGATATGGATCTGGTTCAGTTGCCATTTAATGTGTTGGATAATCGCAAGCAAAGGGGATTGCTATTGAAGGCAGCTTCTAAAAAAGGAATGGAGATTCATGTTCGTTCCATATTTTTGCAAGGTTTGTTTTTTATGAATCCGGAGCAATTGCCTGAAAAGTTAGCCCCACTTAAGCCTTATGTTTTGAAATTAAATGCGCTAATCAGGGAAGCTGGAAATACAATGCAGGATGTTTGCATGGCATATGCATTGGCACAACCTGAAATTAATAAAATACTTATTGGTGTTGACACTCCAATACAATTGAAACACAACCTGGATTCAATAACAGGTAGCAAGGTTGATGCCGGTTTATTACAAGAGATTGGTGAGATTGATGTTCAACAAACAGCATTATTAAATCCTGTAAACTGGAAATGAAAATTTTAGCAATCACACAAGCAAGAGTTGGATCCAGCAGGCTTCCCGGAAAAGTACTGAAAGAAATTAACGGAACAAGTATTCTTGAAATGCATGTCAGAAGAATCATTAAATCAAATCTGGTTTCTAAACTTATAGTTGCGACAACTGAAGAGCCGGAAGCAATGGCCATTTGCATACTTTGCGATAATCTTGGAGTTGAATATTATCGTGGATCAATGGATGACGTGTTGGATCGGTATTACAAGACTGCACTTCCGGTTAAACCGGATTATGTTGTTCGGATTACTTCTGATTGCCCCTTAATTGATCCCGAGATGATAGATGCAGTAATCAAAACAACTTTGGATTCAGGTGCAGATTATGGAAGTAATGGATTCATTACTTTGTTCCCGGATGGGCAGGATGTGGAGGTGTTTAAATTTTCTGCACTTGAGAAAGCATGGAAAGAAGCTACATTGCCGTCCGACAGAGAACATGTTACACCTTATATATGGAGGAATTCTTCACTTAAAGGAGGTAATATTTTCAAATCGGTAAATTTTGAATGGAAGCAGGATTATAGCAAAGTTAGAATGACACTTGATGAGTCTTCTGATTTGGAGGTAATCACCGAAATGGTCAATAAACTTGGAACTGATAGTGGATGGAAAGAGTATGCTGATTTTTATTTAAATGAAGAATCGATACATACAAAAAATGATCACATTCAAAGAAATGAAGGGTACCAAAAGAGTCTACAAAAAGATAAAAAATAAAATATGAATAACGAATCAAAATAAATTGCCATGAAAAATAATGAATTCAGAGAGTTGATCCAGAATGTTATTCCTGGTGGTGCTCATACTTACTCAAAAGGGGATGATCAATTCCCGTCAAATGCACCGGCAGCAATTAAAAATGGCAAGGGTGCATGGGTATGGGACATTGAAGGAAATAAGTTTTTAGATTGCAGCATGGGACTTGGATCTGTAAGTCTTGGTCATGCTTTTGAGCCGGTACTTGAAAAAGTAAGGGCACAACTTGAACTGGGAGTTAACTTTCAACGTCCTGCTTTCATTGAGTTGGAAGCTGCACAAAAATTTCTTTCTGTAGTCAAGATTCATGACATGGTTAAGTTTGCAAAGAATGGATCGACGGTAACAACAGCTGCTGTTAAACTTGCACGTGCATTCACAAAAAAAAAATACGTAGCATTCCCCGGAGACCATCCTTTTTATTCATATGATGACTGGTTTATTGGTAAAACAGATTGCAGCAATGGTGTTCCTGATGAGTTTCCTGATCTTACCCTCACTTTTAAATCTAACGACATTGATTCACTAAAAGAGCTCTTTGATAAATATCCAGGACAAATAGCCTGCGTTATTACCGAACCTGAAAAGAATTTTGACTACGATGAAGGATTCGCAAAACAAAAGCCTGATGTGTTCTTAAAAGCAGCAATTGAATTGACAAAAAGCAACGGAGCACTATTTATATTAGATGAAATGGTAACCGGATTTAAAACAGGTTTTCCGGGTTCATTGACTACATATGGGTTGAATCCTGATATGGCAACATGGGGCAAGGGGATAGCAAATGGTTTTTCATTTTGTGCACTAACAGGAAGAAAAGAGATTCTTGAACTTGGAGGAATTCAGGCAGTTGGTAAAGAGAAGGTATTTCTGATATCAACCACCCATGGGGCCGAAACTCATGGCCTGGCTGCAAGCATTGCAACTATTGATTGTTTTGTAAATAATAAGGTTCTTGAATCCAATCACATGAAAGGCGCAGAGGTTATAAAAAGAACCCGTGAGATTTTAAAAGCTCATGGATTAAACGATTATATCAGAGTAAGTTCAAGCAATTGGGCTCCTGCATTTCAGTTTCTAAATGCAAATCGCGAACCGGATAATGGTTTCAGAACTTTGTTTATGCAGGAAATAATCAGTAGGGGAGTTCTCTTTGTTGGAGCATTTGTACCCACATATTCACATAATGAGAACGAAATCGATTTCTTCATTGAACAATTTGAAGGAAGTCTTGTGAAATACAAACAAGCATTAACAGACGGATACGAAAAACACCTTATTGGAGAACCAACTAAACCTGTTTTCAGAAAATTCATATGATATCCTTATTAACTTATAACAAGCCGCTATTCGTGGCGGAAATATCTTCCAATCACAATGGTGATTTGAAGCGGTGTTTTGAAATGATAGATGCAACAGCTGAAGCCGGATGTGACGGGGTGAAATTTCAATTGTTTAAAATTCATGAATTGTTTTCACCTGAAGCAATTTTAAATAAACCTGATCTCTTAAAGCGTATTGAATGGGAGCTGAAAGAGGAGATGATTCCGGCTTTATCAGAATATTCAAGAAAAAAAGGGTTGTTGTTTTCTGTTACACCTTTTTATCTGAATGCAGTTGATGTATTAGACCCATACGTTGATTTTTTTAAGATTGCTTCTTATGAACTTTTATGGAAAGATCTGTTCAACAAATGTGCGTCTACCGGAAAACCATTGGTGTTTTCGGTAGGTATGTGTGTTCCGGATGAAATCGCATCGGCACTTGATTCACTTAAGAATACTGCAATAAACGAAATTCTTATTTTACATTGCAACAGTGCTTACCCAACTCCGATAAAGGATGTTAACTTATCGGTTATTAAAACGCTTCGTGAAAAATATACAGGTTATTTACCCGGAAAAACAATAGAATTCGGATGGTCAGATCATACGGTACTTGATTCAGTTATGTTGAGTTCAGTTTTGAAATATGATTCAAAGATGATCGAATTTCATATTGATCTTGATGGAAAAGGTTATGAGTATAAGGCTGGTCATTGCTGGCTACCGGGTGATATTGCCAGGATTATCAAAATGTTAAATGAAGCACAACGTGCTGATGGAGATGGTATAATTGCACCATCTGAATCTGAAATTATCGAAAGAGAATGGAGAGCAGATTCATCTGATGGCCTTCGACCTTTGCTTAAAACACGTGCAAAATTGTTAAACGGCGAAAAGATTTGAAGCTACTGATTCGTACAGACGGTGGCCTTGCATTAGGGAATGGTCATATTATAAGGATGCTTGCTTTGGCTCAGGAATTAAAAGACAGGGGGTTTTCTATTGCCTTTGCAATTAGTGAAGATGAATTCTGGATTAACACGATTGAAGCCATGGGTTATGAAGTACATAAACTTTCAAATGATGAAGGGAGTGTAGATAGGATTGCCAATATTATTACCAAAGATTTATTCTCACATTTGGTCTATGACACTCGAAATGAACTTTCAAAAAAGGATTTGAAGCAAATAAAGGAGAAAACAGGTGTTTTAATTGTTGTTATTGATACGCCAGAAGATACAAGATTGGCAGCTGATGTGGCTTTATATCCACCGGTGCCGCAGTTAAATGACTGGAGTTGGGAAGAATTTGAAGGAAAAATATATTCAGGGTGGGAATTTGTTTTATTAAGGAAAGAATTTCTGGAGTCAACCAACAAACTGAAGCAAACTAAAAAAAAATTATTACTGTCGTTTGGCTCAACTGATCCGTTTCAGATAACTGAGAAAACTCTAAAAATTATCTCAGATTATGAAGATGTGTTTGCTGGCTGGGAAATTACAATTCTGGTAGGTCCTCAGTTTAATCGACTTGAGACAATTAATGCAATTTTAGGTTTTAAGAAGTTAGATGTTAGAGTCTTGCAAGCACCAGGTAATCTGGCCAATCTATTTGCCACAGTTGATCTGGCTTTAATCGCATTTGGGGTAACCGCCTATGAACTTGCGGCATGCCATGTGCCATTTTTTGCCATTTCTCCTACTCCTGATCATGAGAGGTCAGCAAAATTATTTGAAGAAAACAAACTTGGGATTTCATTGGGACAAATAGATGGTTTTGAACAAAAACTTATTGAGGCAATGGTAAATCTTACTAATATTGAAGTTCAAATTGAAACAAGTCACACTT
>CAIZLI010000275.1 GCA_903933765.1 uncultured Bacteroidota bacterium | reverse complement strand
TTTTGTTTTTTAATGGCACTATCTACCAAACATCTTCTTGGTATCAAGGACCTCCAAACAGAGGATATCCAACTTATTTTATCTACTGCAACGCAATTTAAAGAAGTCCTTCAGAGACCAGTTAAAAAAGTACCGACTTTAAGAGACGTCACCATTGTCAATCTTTTTTACGAAAATTCAACTAGAACAAGAATCTCATTCGAATTAGCTGAGCGCAGGTTATCTGCAGATGTGGTTAATTTTACCGTATCCAATTCTTCTGCTGCAAAAGGAGAAACTTTGTTGGATACAGTCAATAATATTCTGAGTATGAAAGTGGATATGGTGGTCATGAGGCATAGTGCTTCTGGCGCCCCACATTACTTGTCAAAACATATAGACGCGCCCATTATCAATGCGGGAGATGGCATCAATGAACACCCAACACAGGCTTTATTAGATGCATTTTCGATGCAAGAAAAAATGGGGAAAATTGCTGGCTTGAAAGTAGCGATTATTGGAGACATCATGCATAGCAGGGTCGCATTAAGCAATATCTATCTTTTAAAGAAAATGGGTGCTGAAGTAATGGTCTCTGGACCACCTACTTTAATTCCAACCTACTTAAAGGATGCACTTGGTATTCAAGTAGAATACAATATTGACAAAGCATTAGCTTGGTGTGACGTAGCCAATATCCTTAGAATTCAATTAGAACGCCAGAATCAACCTTTATTCTCTTCTTTAAGAGAATACAACTTAGCAAACGGGATTACTAAAGCAAGGCTTCAAAAATTGAATAAAGACATTCTAATCATGCATCCTGGACCAATCAACAGAGGTGTAGAAATGGACAGCGATGTGGCAGATGGCCAACAATCCATTATCTTAGACCAAGTAGAAAATGGCGTGGCTGTTAGAATGGCTTGTTTATACCTTTTAACAGGACGCACCAACCCTTAAATTATGCAGACGCAAAGAATTTGTTTATTCCCTGGTACTTTTGATCCTGTAACACTTGGTCATATTGATATCATCAATCGTTCTCTTCCTTTATTTGATAAAGTGATTGTTGGTATAGGGATCAATGCTGCAAAAAATCCTATGTTTAGTGCTGACCAAAGGAAACAATGGTTTGAAGAAATTTACAAAGATGAGCCTAAAGTTCAAGCTGTTACATACGATGGTTTAACAATAAAATATTGTCAATCAATTGGAGCTCGTTTTATTTTAAGAGGGATTAGGTACGTAAGTGATTTTGAATATGAAAAAACAATCGCTGACGCCAACAGAACAATGGATCGTCATATTGAAACCATCTTTTTAACTGGTGAACCTAAATATACATCTGTCGCATCGACCATTGTTAGAGATATCATACGTAATGGTGGTGACGCTTCTCCATTCTTACCCGATGTGGTGATCAATGCTTTGAAGTAAGAAAAGCTTCCATTACTTCTTTGATGGTGTCATAGGTTTTTTCTAAATAAGGTGCCATATCGGCTTTTTTCACCCAAGCAATTGCTTCTATATCTTCTTCGGATTGAGGTTTACCATCTTGTAATCTATCTGTGGTCATCGCATACCAATAAGTCGTTTTTTCTACCTCTTTATTTAAATACGTATCATAATACTGATGTGTTGTAGTTAAGATCCTTTTACCTAGAACAAGATGGCTTATTCCAGTTTCTTCCATCACTTCTCTGATAGCACAAGCTTCTATCGTTTCGTTAGGATCTAATTTGCCTTTAGGTAAATCCCAAAAGCCTCTTCTGAAAATCCATAAAATCTCGTTATTTGGATTCACTACAACGCCTCCAGCTGCAATTAATGGTGTCAACATAAAATGTGTATAGTATTTAGTAACTCTTGCAAAAATATTCCTTTTTTGACGGTAAATTCGTGTCAAATCTAGGATATGACGAACGAAAAAGCGGTTGCTGAAAAATTATTACAAGTAAGTGCCATTAAATTAAACCCAAATGAGCCATTTACTTGGGCTAGTGGATGGAAAAGCCCCATTTATTGTGATAATCGAAAAGTGCTTTCATTTCCGTACGTTCGAGACTTTATCAAGAGTGAAATGTGCAATGTGATATTCGAAAAATTTGAAGGGGCAGATATGTTAGCAGGGGTAGCCACTGCAGGTATTCCTTGGGGTGCTATGGCAGCGGATCAATTAAAACTGCCATATATCTACGTACGTCCAAAACCAAAAGAACATGGCTTAGGCAATCAGATTGAAGGTGCTTATGCAACCACGAATAAAATTTTAGTAATTGAAGATTTAATCTCTACAGGTAAGAGTAGCTTACAAGTAGTAGATGTCTTAAGAAATGCTGGTCTTGAAGTAGTGGGTATGGTGTCAATATTTAACTATGGATTCCAGATTGCTGAAGATGCATTCAAAGCAGCAGGCGTACCGTATGTTTCGTTAACCAACTATGCAAGTTTGATTGAACTAGCTGTTGAAAAAGGAATGGTGGATGCCAATACACAATCCACATTAATGGAGTGGAGAGATCGTCCATCGACTTGGAAACAATAATACAATTTCAGTAAGAATTTATTTCATTCCTGCCAAAGCTGCACCCAAATTTAATTTTTGTGTTGTTTCGTAGGCGATAGGTACTGTCTTTGTGAACATCCCTTTACTCAAAGTGGCATTGCCTGTGATATTTAATTTGACAGGTTTATTCAACAAAAGTTCCATACTGTTTTTAACTAAATCCGACATCTGAAATTCAAGTACTGCTGGAATTAAAAAATCTTTGTTTGCTGGAATGACGAAATTGGTGTCTAATTTCAACAAAGTGAAATTTCCATTATTCAATAAAACCTTACAATCAATTTGTTTTAAAACCAAAGAGAAAGGATTAGGATTGTAGTACT
>CAIZLI010000274.1 GCA_903933765.1 uncultured Bacteroidota bacterium | reverse complement strand
GGAATAATACGATCTCCAATTTGATTCTGAACCGTGCTTACTAGTCCGCAAGTATAACCCATCTCAGAAAATAACTTAAATAACAAAGTGGCAACAGTTGTTTTACCATTGGTACCAGTCACACCTACTAATTTAATTTTAGTAGAAGGCTGTCCATAAAATTGATGCGCCATCAATGCAACAGCTTCTTGTGTATTGGCTACAACGATATAAGTAATACCTTCTTTTGTTGTTGCTGGTAATGTTTCACAGACAATCACAGTTGCCCCTTTCTCTATTGCGGTTGTGATAAATTGATGCCCATCTACTTGCACCCCTTTAATTGCAACAAATGCAGTTCCAGCTTGAATCAATCTAGAATCAATTTGTATGTCAACAATCTCTTGATTGGTAGATCCTATCACTTCTCTTAAAGCAACCCCAAATAAGATATGTTGTAAAGATGTTGTCATATTATTAATTCAATTCAATAAATATTTGCTGCCCTCTTTGAATATATTGTCCTTGTAAAATGCTTTGACGAACTACTTTTCCTTTGCCACTGCATTTTACAATCAAGCCCTTTTTCTCACATAACCATAAAGCATCTTTAAGTTTCATACCACTGATATTTGGCATGGTACTATCAGAAGCCATTTGTAATTCTTGGCCAGCTTTTAAAGCCCTGCCAGCACCCTGCACATTTGCCCAGTCTGCATTGATTGGTGTTGAATCCTGATAAGGCATAGACAATTGCTTAGCGATTGCTTTTAAAGAAGTTTTCGCAATGGTATAATTGAATAATTGAGAATCTTTTAAATTGAAACTAGGTGCTTTATCAATTTTATTTTGGATATAGGTAACATACAATCTATCCGCAATCTCTTTAAATACTGGACCTGCGACCGATGCACCATAAAATGGATAAGCATGTGGTTTATTTTTGATAATTACCACAATCGTATATTGAGGATTGTCTGCAGGGAAATAACCTGCAAAAGAAGATTGATAAATTTTATCTGCATAACCCTTATTCCCATTTGCAACTAAGGCAGTGCCCGTTTTACCTGCAACTTTATAAGGACTATTTTTAAACAAAGTTTTACCTGTTCCATTAATGCAAACCCCTTCTAAAGCAATTTGTGCTGCTTTAATGGTTGCTGGACTATAGACTTGTGCATTATACACTTTAGGCGAAATAGTTTTAATAATCCTGCCTTCTTCTTGAATGCTATTCACTAAATAAGGACGCATCATCACTCCATTATTCGCCACCATATTGTACAAATTCAAAGTTTGAATTGGCGCAATGGCAATATTATAACCAAAGGCCATCCATGGCAAAGTAGTAGGTCCCCATAATTGATCGCCAGGTCGGGTAATTTGAGGACGACGCTCACCTACTAAATCAATACCCGACAATGAATCCAATCTTAATCTTGTAAGGTGCTTGAAATATGCTGTTGGATTATTGGTGTAATTATTGACTGCGATTTTTGCCATCCCCACATTTGAACTTTCTTCAAATGCTTCTAACACAGTCGCTTGAAATTTGCCATGCTTTTCTGAATCATAAACAGTTCTGCCTGCTACCTGCCAAACACCACCTTCTAAATTAATAGAAGTATTTAAAGTGACTTTTCCATCTTCTAATGCTTGCATTAAAGTCACTAATTTGAAAGTTGATCCTGGCTCTGAAGGTGTGATGGCATAATTTAAATCCTCTGCATAAAAGCCATCTCTAATTTTTCCTAAATTTGCAATCGCTTTGATCTTACCTGTTTTAACTTCCATCACCATGGCGACCCCATGTTGCGCTTCATTACCAATCATCATTTTCATCAAGGCATTGGTGGTCACTTCTTGAATATATACATCTAGTGTACTCACAATGTCTTTTCCTGTTTCAGGTTCGATTTCAAATTCTCCTTCTTGCACTGGAACTGTTACACCGCCTGCAATAGCTCGAACCAACTGCTTTCCGTTGCGGCCATTCAACACCGTATCATAAGACAGTTCTAAGCCCACTTTATTTTCATCTCTAGCTAATCCTATAGTTCTGTATCCCATATTTTGATAAGGATTCAAACGGATATTTCTTTCTTGTGCAATAAATCCACTCTTGTATCTTCCTAATCGAAACAATGGAAACTTTGCCATTTGCAAATACTGCTTATAGCCAACTTTTTTCCTTAATTCATAATTGGCTTCTCTAGACTCAAAAGCTTTCGTTAAACCATCTTTATACGTACTTGCAGATTGATCCTTGAATAAATCAGCTAAAGCAATACTCAATGAGTCTATATTTTCTCTAAATGATTTGCCACCTTTTTCGTGCAATGGTTCTACTCTAAAATCTATATAAATATCAAATTGTGGTACATTGGTACTTAGCATCTGTCCATCTTCACTATAAATGGTACCTCTATCTGCAGGAATTTCTGCAATGCGTTGATGCAAACTATCACTCAACCCTCTCCAGTAAGCACCCTGAACTTGTTGAATATAAAATGCCTTCCCTAAAATAAATAGACAAACAACGACTACTAAAATGTAGCTTAAATAAACTCTCCAAAGTATGTCGCGTTTTACATCCATTATTTGGCTTTATTTTTTTCGTTGACTAATTCGAAACGTTTTTCCAATGGGATATGAATAGACATCTCCTTGGATACTTGTAAGCCATAGGGTGCCATTGCTTTTTCAATATTGATAGATTCACTTTTAAGCATCAAATCTGCTTTAAGTGTTTTATACTCAAATTGCAATTGCTTGATTTCCTTTTTAGTACTATTGATTTTTCGGATCGACTTATCCGTCAAGTGTCCATTAGCGATATAGAGTATCGCTAATACTGCCAAGAACAAAAAGTAACTAATGTTCATAACAATCCATTCGTAATTAAGCATGCCAATGATAGCAGACTTAGAGTTGTTTTTTACAGGTACGGACATACGGTTTATACTCTTTCGGCAGCACGCAATTTTGCGCTTCTGCTTCGATTGTTTTCTTTCATCTCTTTTTCAGAAGCCACAACAGGTTTTTTTGTTATGATCTTCCAAAGCACTTCTTTCTTAATCGAAAGAAACGGGTTGGTCACATCGTCTTCATCAGGTCCTACTTTGAATGCATTTTTCACCATGCGATCTTCAATAGAGTGGAATGTAATAATCACTGCCCTTCCACCTTCTTTAATGACCTCTGGTAATTGCGCTAAAAATTCATTCAACACAATCATTTCTTCATTCACTTCCATTCGGATAGCCTGGAACACTTGTGCCCAATATTTATTTGGATTTCCTTTTACTACAG
>CAIZLI010000273.1 GCA_903933765.1 uncultured Bacteroidota bacterium | reverse complement strand
GATCGGTCAATAAAAATTGTACGAAACCTGCTTTGTCTGCACCATACTGAAATGCCCAGTTTCTTTTTTTCTCATATCCAATTGTAGTACTTGGCACAGCGCCCAAAGCCTTGCCACATGCAGATCCAGCGCCATGACCAGGCCATACTTGTATAAAATCTGGTAAGTCTGAAAATAAATGAATTGAATTGTACATTGCTTCTGCCCCTTTTTCTTGGGTGCCTACCATGCCTGCAGCTTTTTCCAATAAGTCTGGGCGACCAATATCTCCAACAAACACAAAGTCTCCTGTAAATAACATTACTGGCTCTTTACTTGCTGGTGTATCAGTTAATAAAAAACTGATGCTCTCTGGGGTATGTCCAGGTGTATGCAGCACGTCGATTTTTAAATTTCCAACCATCACCTCTGCGCCATGCTTCAAACCTTCATGTGCAAATTCATATTGCCATCCATCACCACCTTCGTCTGATAAATACATTTTAGCGCCAGTTACTGCTGCTAACTCTCTAGATCCAGTTAAAAAATCAGCATGGATATGCGTTTCAAAAATATGCGTGATTTGCATATTATTTTGTTTTGCAATTTCTAGATAAGTGTCAATATCGCGCTTTGGATCGATCACTGCTGCTACTCCTGCCTTTTGACAGCCGATGAAATAACTTGCTTGTGCTAAAGTTTTGTCGTAAACGTGTTGAAAAAACATACTGCTATTTTTTTATTGATATAAATAATGTGTTCTAATTGTTTTTATGAAACCCTTTTAAGGCCTTTCATAAAACAAAGATGCGTATTATTAATGCTACTTTTTGTGACATATATCACAAAACTACAAGATTGTATTTTGAATTGTTGTCCTAACTTGGAATTTCTGTCAATTGTGCAACTCCTGAAGCAATCGCAGCTCTTGAAACTTCTGTTGATACCACTTTTAAGAGTCTATTATCAAATGGCTTAGGCAAAATATAGGTTGGACCAAATTCGATTGGTTTGCCTCCATAAATATCAATGACTTCTTGAGGCACAGGTAACTTAGTTAAATCGGCTAAAGCGTGTACCGCAGCCAATTTCATTGCTTCGTTGATTTTAGTTGCGCGTACGTCTAGAGCGCCTCTAAAAATATAAGGGAAACCAAGTACATTGTTAACCTGATTAGGATAATCGCTTCTGCCTGTAGCAAAAATAATATCAGGTCTCGTACGTATTGCTGTCTCGTAAGAAATTTCTGGATTCGGATTTGCTAATGCAAAAACAATACAATCCTTCGCCATAGAAAGCAACATCTTTTCATTTAAAATATCTGCTTTAGATAATCCTAAAAACATATCCGCCCCTACTAAAACCTCTTCTAGAGAAGCTGATGCGGCGTGATTTTGATTGGTAAATAATTTTTTTCTGCCGTCTAAATTTTCTCGATCAGTATGAATTAACCCTTTGGAATCAAACATGAATAAGTTTTCACGTTGTACACCTAATGCTAAATAAATACTTGCACAAGATGTAGCTGCAGCACCAGCTCCATTAATCACTACTTTAATATTTTCGATTTTTTTTCCTGTCAAATCAAGCGCATTCAAGAGTGCCGCAGCACTCACAATGGCTGTTCCATGCTGATCATCGTGCATAATTGGAATATTCAACTCTGCTTTTAATCTTTCTTCAATTTCAAAACAATCAGGAGCAGATAGATCTTCTAAATTAATCCCTCCAAAAGTAGGAGACAAAATTTTCACAGTCCTTATAAATTCTTCAAGGTCTTTGGTATCTAACTCTAAATCAAAAACGTCAATATCTGCAAATATTTTAAATAAAACTGCCTTTCCTTCCATCACTGGCTTACTTGCAAGTGGTCCTATGTCTCCTAATCCCAATACAGCAGTACCATTGGATATTACGGCAACTAGATTTCCTTTTGTAGTATACTCATATACCTTACTTGCATCAGCCTCAATAGCTAGACAAGGTGCAGCAACACCAGGTGAATAGGCCAATGCTAAATCTTTTTGGGTATCTGTTTCTTTGGTTGGGGTTACTTCTATTTTACCAGGCCTTCCTTTAGCGTGATAATGCAATGCTTCTTTTTCCATATATTTTAATATCCTGTCTTTAAATAACTCCAGCCTTCTTCTTGTTTCATCACTAATTCCGCCACGCCAGATGGGACTGAG
>CAIZLI010000272.1 GCA_903933765.1 uncultured Bacteroidota bacterium | reverse complement strand
CCCATTCCTGGTAAAGGAACTATTGGTATTGAGGTTCCGAATATTAGAAAGTCGGTGGTGAGTATGAAAACATTACTTGCTAGTGAGAAATTTCAAAATAATAAATTCTCTTTACCCATTGCGATTGGTAAAAAAATTGACAATGAAAATTTCATTGTGGATTTAGCAAGCATGCCACACTTATTAATGGCAGGTGCTACGGGTCAAGGTAAATCGGTTGGATTGAATGCCATCTTGGTTTCATTATTATACAAGAAGCATCCTTCACAATTAAAGTTTGTCTTAGTAGATCCAAAAAAAGTGGAATTAAGTTTGTATCGTGTGATTGAAAAACATTTCTTGGCAAAACTACCAGGAGAAGAAGATGCGATTATTACAGACACTAAAAAAGTCATCAATACATTGAATGCACTTTGTATTGAGATGGACAATCGATATGACTTATTGAAAGAAGCTGGATGTAGAAATATTAAAGAGTACAATGAGAAGTTTACTTCGAGAAAATTAAATCCAGAAAAAGGACATCAATACTTACCATTTATTGTGTTGGTGGTGGATGAGTTTGCCGATTTAATTATGACTGCAGGTAAAGAAGTAGAAATGCCTATTGCACGTTTAGCGCAGTTAGCAAGAGCAGTGGGTATTCACTTAATCATTGCCACACAAAGACCTTCAGTGAATATTATCACAGGTACTATTAAAGCGAATTTCCCTGCACGTATTGCATTCAAAGTTTCAAGTAAAATAGATAGCCGTACTATTTTAGATGCTGGTGGTGCAGAGCAGTTGATTGGTAAGGGAGATATGTTAGTGAGCTACAATGGAGAGATTACGCGTTTACAGTGTGCTTTTGTGGATACGCCAGAAGTAGATCGTGTATGTAATTTTATTGCAGAACAAAAAGGCTATCCAGAAGCGTTCATCCTTCCTGAATACATTGATGAGAAAGATCTTGATGCATCCGGTTTTGATGCAGGTGAGCGAGATAGTTTATTTGAAGATGCGGCCAAATTGATTGTAAGTGCTCAAGTAGGTTCCACTTCCTTCATTCAAAGAAGGATGAAATTGGGCTACAATAGAGCAGGTCGATTAATGGATCAATTAGAGTCTGCTGGAATTGTCGGTCCAAGTCAGGGTAGTAAACCAAGAGAGGTTTTATATAAATCTGACGCTGAATTGTATGATTTCTTACAAAATTTATCATAATCCATAAGGATTGTCTACTTTTGTAAATCGAAAAATAAGATTGTATTGCCCCCTAATCAACCTATTATGAGAATAGCTATTATCTTTTTATTGAGTATTTTGACTTTTAAGGTACAAGCCCAAAAGGACCCTAATGCAAAGGCCATTTTGGACAAAGTGGGGGTCAAAGTGAAATTATCTAAAGGGATACTAGTCAAGATCCAATTGGTGTCTAAAAACAACAAAGGGAAGGCTTTAGGGACCAAGATGATACAACTAAAGATGAAAGGAGAGAAATACATCCTGAACGAGGGTAAATTAGAAATCCTTTGTGACGGTGTTTCCATCTATAATTTTGATGGGTTAAATACGATTTCTAAGTCAAGTTTGGCTGAAACAGAACAAACCCTAAGTCCACAGAAATTATTATCAGGTAACTATGATAAAGACTTCAATTTCAATTTATTAGCTCAAAATACCAACACTGCAACCATTGAACTATTCCCAATTGATCGCAAGAAAGGCTTTCAGAAGGTTACTTTAATCATTGATAAGGTAAAATCAGCCCTTGCAAATGCCATCATTCTGGATAAAAGCAACAATATCACAGACGTTAAAGTGCTATCTATCAACTATGCAGCTAGTTTTGAAGACAAATTATTCGTTTTCAATAGGGCCAAATACCCTAAAAACGTAGAAATATTTGACTAAACTATTGATTTAGTTACGCTTTTATCCCTATCTTTGCAGCCGAAATAAACAAAACAAAACCGTAGTTAATTGTTAACTACAATAAAAGAAGTTCCACAATGTCTAACTTAACAACAGAGAAAAAAGCAAGCATTTTTG
>CAIZLI010000271.1 GCA_903933765.1 uncultured Bacteroidota bacterium | reverse complement strand
CGCCATAGCACAATTTTTGCCTCAATTAGATTATGTGGATATGGATGGCCCTTTATTAATGACCCAATTAAATGGGGTAGGATTGAACTATAGTTTTAACAATCAAAATGGCATGATTGAACCATTAATGCATCCAGGATTAGGCGTTGCTTTTAGAATGCCTTTTGATAAATAATACAAATGACACCAGAACGCACCGAGAAATTATTAAAAGTATTACACCAACGTCAAGCAAATTTGACGCTGATCATGGAGAATGTGCAAGATCCGCATAATATTTCTGCAGTGCTAAGAACTTGTGATGCAGTAGGTATTCAAGAAGTATATGTATTGAGTACCGAATTGCCTAGGTATAAACATTTTGGCTATAAAAGTAGCAGCAGTGCCATTAAATGGTTGACGATTCATGAATACGATGACGTTCAAAAATGCGTAGCAGTTGTTCGTAAAAAATTCAAAACCATTTTAACCACGCATTTGTCAAGTGATGCTGTAGATTTACATGCGATAGATTTTACACAATCCATAGCACTTGTTTTTGGCAATGAGCATGACGGCGTATCAGAAACACTTCGTGGATTGGCAGATGGTAATTTTATCATCCCACAAATGGGGATCATACAGAGTTTAAATATATCCGTGGCTTGTGCGGTGACGATTTATGAAGCTATGCGACAAAAAAGAAACGCAGGTCATTATGACGAGTGTAGTTTGCCTGAAGCACAGTTGGCTCAATTAAAAACGGAGTGGGGGTTTGAAGAAGCAGAATAGTTGCTTTAATTATTTTGTAACTCTACATTTGTTCTGGCACCTCAATGCCTAAAACTTGCATGGCTTGCTTTAATGTAGCTGCAGTTAAAATGCCTAATTGGATTCTCAAATTCTTTTTGTCTTCGGATTCTGCATTGGCAATAGACAATTCTGCGTAGAAACTATTGAATAATTTAGCTAGGTTAAATGCATAGATCGCCAATTTAGAAGGGTCTAAAGCTTCTGCTGCTTCATTGACTTCTGCCGAAAAATTAGCCAATTGCATTGCAAGTGCTTTTTCTAATGGCAACAAGGAAGTACCAACTTGCTGCACTGTAGTACCTGTTTTTCTTAAGATACTTTTTATTCTTGCATGGGTGTATTGAATGAATGGACCAGTGAAACCATGGAAGTCAATACTTTCTTCTGGATTAAAGATCATCTTCTTTTTAGGATCCACTCTTAATAAAAAGAATTTCAATGCACCTAACCCAATCGTATCATATAATTTTTCTAATTGCGCAGCACTAAAATCATCCACTTTACCAAGGGATTCCGTTTTTTCTTTTGCAATTTGAATCATACCATCTACTAAATCATCTGCATCCACCACCGTGCCTTCTCTACTCTTCATTTTACCAGTTGGCAATTCCACCATCCCATAACTTAAATGGTAGATGCCATCTGAAGCAGGCAATTGTAATTTTTGACAAATCAATTTCAATACTTTGAAATGGTAGTTTTGTTCGTCACCCACTACATAAATGCT
>CAIZLI010000270.1 GCA_903933765.1 uncultured Bacteroidota bacterium | reverse complement strand
TGCAAATCCCATGGTAATTAAAAATGCAAGATTCACATTTACATCTATAGTATTTCTGAAAGTCTCCAGATTTTCATTCAGGTCATCAGTTTCAAAATCCATTGGTTTATGATGAGTTCCAATGAAATTAATAACTACATCAACCTTGCCCTGTTCTGAAAATATCTTTGCAACTATTTCTGAAAACGTAACAGCATCTGTCAAATCAGCTTTATAAAATACAGGTTTACCAATGGCAGTATTTTCATTTCTACCTAATTGAATGATTTGATGATCGGCTGAAATAGCCATCTTTATAAATGAATCTGCAAGCAGACTGGTTGGACCAACAACAACAATTTTCATCAGGTTTACCCTTTAAATATTTCCAATGCGTTACTGTATGTAACCTTTTTCAAAAAGCGGTGTAGATTTGATTGATCAGTAATGATCTCATTCTTCTCAACCTTCAGCGCCATCAATCCTGCAAGCGTTCGACGGTAATAATCATGTCGGACAAACGAAGTAAAACTTCTGGAATCAGTTACCATTCCAATAAAATTCTCATAAATACCCAGATTAGAATATGAATTAAAATGATCAGTAATTCCTTCCCTTGTGTCTAAAAACCACCAGGCCGGACCATGCTACACTTTATTGATGATGCCTTTACCATAGAAATTACCCATAATGGATGAGAACAAATAATTATCTGCCGGATTCAGATTGAAGAGTACTAGCTTATGCAATGTGTCATTATTTTCCAGATGATCAAGCAACTTGTTAATTCCTTTTGCATGAGTAAAATCTCCAACTGAATCTGTACCGTTATCCAATCCGAAACGTTGATAGGCCACTCCATTATTATTTCTTATTGCCCCAAGATGTAACAAGGTCGTCCATTTTTTGGAATGATTTAATCCAATAAGAAACACGAGAACAAATGAATTCAATTGATCCATTTCATCCTGGGTCAATTGTTTTTCATTTAGAATGCTTACTAAAAGCTTTTCAGCATCGGTATCTGAACATTGGATATAACTGATCTTCTCAAGTCCATGATCAGACATGCGACATCCGCAATCATGAAAAAACTGATGTCTTTCTATCAAGCCATCTTTCAAATCATTTAGGTTTGAAATATTTCTGTTAGTAACAGCTTCAAGCAGTTTTAGCCATGATTTCAGTTCATTGAAGTTTTCCTTGTAAAAAAGTTTATCAAGTCTGAATGTTGGTAATATCCTGGTTTCAAATCCTCCTTCGTCACGCAATTTTAAGTGATAATCAAGGGAATCAGTTGGATCATCAGAAGTACAAAGTACTTCCACTCCGGATTGCATCAGGATAGATCTTGGTGATAATTTTTTATTTGCAATGGTACCGTTTAGTTGTTCCCAAATTGCTTTTGCGTTTTTGGAGTTAGGCTCTGCTTCAGTATCAAAATATTGCTTCAGTTCAAGTTTGGTCCAGTCATACAGAGGATTAAAAATCAACGAAGGAAAAATCTCACACCAGGTTTTAAACAATTCGAAATCATTGCCCTTCTTTCTGAATATTAACTCATCCTGGCCAAACAACCTAAGCGTTCTCCATTTATAATGATCATCTCTTAACCAAAGTTCAGTGATATTAGAAAATATCTTATTCTCATAAATTCTCTGAGGAGATAAATGCGAAATATTATTCCACTATTGGATTATTCTTGCATTGATCATATAATTCTTTCGATAGAGAACTACTTAAAAACAAGTCTGAAATACCGGGCATTATTTACGGGCAATTATTACAAGTTCCCTTCCTACTCCAAGTTTGGAGAAAGTCTTATATAAATCTTGTCTAAATTTATCTGACTTCGTTTTCTCAAGATTAAACTCAAAACTTTTTCTCATAGAATGACATTCCTTACCAAGCGCAGGATTATCAAGGTAATTTCTATCCATTAAAAGAAAAAGGTCAATTGGAAATGTTACGCTTTCATGTACCACTTTGAGTCCCGCCTTTTCTACAAGTTTGCGAAGGCTTTTGCCATTGAAATAATTTAAATGCTCAAACGGACTCACCCACCATTGCTTAGTTCCCAATTTTACATTTATATCCTGAATTGGATTAAAATCATTTGGAACAATGATGCAGAGCAGTCCATCTTTTTTAAGCATGCTCTTTGATTTTTTGATATATTTTAATGGTTCAAGAATATGTTCCATAACAAGAGAACTATGCACAATATCGAATTTTTCTATCGATTGATCCATTTTCTCAAGTGTCACATTCAAAACATCAACTTTGTGTTTTTTGCGTGAATAATTAAATGCCTCTTTTGAAGGTTCTATACCTAAGGCGTTTATTCCTTTATCTTTTGCACATCGAAGAAACAGACCCGGACCTGAACCTATATCCAGCAACCTTGTCTTATCTGTCTTCTTTTT
>CAIZLI010000269.1 GCA_903933765.1 uncultured Bacteroidota bacterium | reverse complement strand
ATTAATTCCAATTTTTCTGTGGGCTTTTCCATACGCTAGGCAAGGTAAACAAATAATAGAATATCGACCATATATCAAATAAAATATACCAAGGCCAAAGGTCTAGCTCATTTAATTTCTTCATCGCACCACGTAAAACAAGTCCTTGTAATAAGGCTCTAAATGCCCAGATACTTACAATAAGAATATATTCTTTTGTAAACACAAGTGCTAAAATCAAAGCTGGGTATACTAAAAATTGACTTATTGAATATAAACCTAATAAAAAAACATGCTTCTTTTTATAATACTTGCTCGTGGTATAATGACGGTATTTTTGAGTCATCCAATCTTTAAATCTGGTCTTAGGTTCGCTAAGTGTGTGTGCATCATGATCTACCACAATCGCTGTATTGCGTCTATTCGCCACTTGATTGATGAATAAATCATCGTCACCACTTGGAATTTGATTGATCGAAGAGAAGCCTTTGTTCTTAATAAATAGTTCACGCTTATAAGACAAATTACGACCCACGCCCATATAAGGCAATCCTGCTAAGGCATAGGAGAAATATTGTAACGCAGTTTGAAAAGTCTCAAAGCGAATGAGTTTATTCAACAAACCTGGCTTCTTTTTGTATGCGCCATATCCTAATACAATTTCTTTGCCCTCATCATATCCATCCTGCATCAAACGCATCCAATGTTCACTTGCCGGTAAACAATCTGCATCGGTTAATAATAAGGTTTCATTTTTAGCCGACTTAATACCCATAGAAAGTGGGAATTTTTTTCCTGCAATCATTTTTGCTTCCTGTGTCAACAATACTGGATTCAAATTTTTAAATGACTTTTTAAATTCATCTAATAAATATTTGGTTTCATCTTCCGAATTGTCATTCACTAAAACTACTTCATGTGTGGTACTGTATTCTTGTACTAAAACACCCGGTAAAGTATTGGCTAAATTATGGGCTTCGTCACGTGCACAAATCACCACAGAAATAGGGTGCTCCACATGGACTGTTTTTTTTGGTTTCTTATAAATTGCTAATCTTAAAAAAAAGAATAGATAGTAAAAAACCTGGATGGCAATCACTGCCGCAAAAAAGCCTATTAGTATTTCAGTGAGTAGTGCTGTTGAAATGGGTAAGTTCATTGTCATAGCGCAAAAGTAAAGATTTTTGACCTTACCTTTGTCTCATGGCGGCATTACAATTTGAATTAGCAGTAGAGAGTCAAGTAGGTGCTTCGAGAGCTGGTACCATCAGGACCGATCATGGGGTTATCCAGACGCCTATATTTATGCCTGTGGGGACAATTGGTTCTGTCAAAGCGGTTACACAACAGCAATTAAAGCAGGACATCAATGCACAAATTATCCTTGGTAATACCTACCATTTATACTTAAGACCTGGTACAGAAGTTTTAGAAGCAGCAGGTGGACTGCATCAATTTATGGGTTGGGATCGCCCTATTTTAACCGATAGTGGAGGCTACCAAGTATTCTCTTTGGCCAATAACAGAAAAATCAAGCCCGAAGGGGTGGTGTTTCAATCGCATATCGATGGAAGCAAGCACTTGTTTACACCCGAGAATGTGATGGATATTCAAAGAAGTATTGGGGCCGATATCATTATGGCTTTTGATGAATGCCCACCTATTCCAAGTACCTATGAGTACGTGCGTAAAAGCATGGACCTGACCCATACTTGGTTGGATAGATGTTTTAATAGATTAGCAGAAACACCAGATCTATATGGACATACACAAAATTTATTTCCAATAGTTCAGGGAGGATTGTACAAGGATTTAAGAAAAGCATCTTGTGGATATATTGCTTCTAAAAATGCAGTGGGCAATGCAATAGGTGGATTGAGTGTGGGGGAGACAGAGGAAGAAATGTATGAGTTCACTGCACTATGTTGTGAAAACTTACCTAAAGAAAAACCACGTTATTTAATGGGGGTAGGTACGCCGTGGAATATTTTAGAGGCCATTGATTTAGGAGTAGATATGTTTGACTGTGTGATGCCTACCAGAAATGGTAGAAATGGGATGATTTTTACTTCACAGGGGGTCATCAATATTAAAAATAAAAAATGGTATAAGGACTTTAGTCCAATCGATCCAGGTATACCCAATGAGATGAGTCAGTATTATACGAAAGGGTATATCAGACATTTGTTTGTGGCGGATGAAATACTAGGGATGCAGCTTGCGAGTATTCAGAACCTCTCATTTTATCTATGGTTGGT
>CAIZLI010000268.1 GCA_903933765.1 uncultured Bacteroidota bacterium | reverse complement strand
CCTTTACTGTCTCTTAACTTTCCGAATGTTTTTTCTTCAATGACATCCATCGTTCTACAATCCCCAATTCTATTTTGACGGGTGCGACTATCCAAAGAGGCTTCCATCTTTTGGTTCTTATCATACATCTCTATGTGATTGAACGAACTGTATCCTATTGTCCTTAAGGTTTTAAAGGCTTTATAAAAACTTGTATCGCGCTTTATTTTTGCTAAAATATCTCTATACTCAAAATTATTTCTAACAATTGCATCAGCTAATGTAAAAGTCTGATTTTCTATATTCAATGTTGTATCCTGCGCCCAAGACTGGCCTAGAAGGGACATGCACATTATGAATAGAATTGAACGCATGCTTATTTTATTTGAGTCATTTTATAATCTACTCTTACTTTGCCTTTATGAATGTCATTCAATTTACCTTGTAACATTTTTTTTCTGAGTGGCTTAACATAGTCAATGAATAATTTGCCCTCTATATGATCATACTCATGTAAAATGATACGCGCAGTCATGCCATCAAAAGTAGCTGTATGTTCAACAAAATTTTCATCCATGTATTTAAGTGTTACTTTCTCATGTCTTGAAACATCTTCTCTAATTTTTGGGATACTCAAACAACCTTCATTGTATATCCATTCATTGCCACTTAATTCAAGGATTTGAGCATTGATAAAAACCGCTTTGATACCTGGTGCATCTGGATAAGCCGCATCCCCTGGTTCTGCATTCTCAAAAATTTGTTGGCTATCCATTACAAACAACCGAATGGCACGATTGATCTGAGGTGCGGCTAGGCCTACCCCATTACTGTCGTACATGGTTTCCCACATATCTTCGATGAGCTTGATCAAATTGGGATATTCCGCATTGATTGGCTCACTCACTTTTCTTAAAACGGCAGCACCATAGGCTACAATTGGTAAGGTCATAGAAGTTCAATTATGGGTGCAAAGTTACAATAAATAGGTCGTAAATAGATTCAAGTACAATTAAGACATCAGGTCCTTGTTATTTAAGTATTCCTGAAGGAGGATGGTGGCAGCAATTAGATCTACATTCTGCTTCACCTGACGGTCTTTCTTTTTCATCCCCATTTCGACCATGGCCCTCACCGCTGTTTTTGAACTAAAGCGCTCATCCACGGTTTGAATGGGGATATTAGGGAACTTTTCGGTTAATTCTAAAATTGCTTTTTTAACCAAGGGCGTGGCATGTGTAGGCGATGCATCTAAATTCAAAGGTTCCCCAATTAAAATTAATTCAACAGGTTCTTTGGAGGTATAGTCTGTTAAAAAAGTATATAAACTTTTAGTGTCCACAGTGACAAGCGAAGTCGCAATCATTTGAAAGGGATCAGTCACTGCCAATCCGCATCGCTTTCCCCCGTAATCTATACAAATGATTCTTGCCAATTGATTTAAATTAAATGGATAAAATAATTCCTGTAATCACAAAGATACTAAAGACAATACTTGCTATGCCATTCGCTGTCATAAAAGCTAAATTAACTTTGGACAAATCATTTGGCTTCACAATACTTTGTTGATAAATCAATAAAATATTAAACACAAGTAACCCAATTAAATACAGCCAATGGAAATTCCCGATAAAATAGGCAGTCCATAAAAATACGCCCGAAAAAAAGTGAAATACCCTAGATATACTTAAAGCCTTTTTTACCCCCCAATGACTTGGCATAGAGTAAAGTGCAAGTGATTTATCAAATTCAGCATCCTGCAATGAATAGATGATATCAAATCCACTTACCCAAAAAATAATCGCAAAAGAAAAAAGCAATGGTAGTATATCAAATACCCCGGTCACCGCTAAGTATGCTCCAATAGGTGCTAAGGAGAGTCCTACACCTAAAACCAAATGACATAAATACGTAAAACGTTTTGTATAACTATAAAATAAAATCACAAATAAGGCAACTGGTGAAAGGTAAAAACAAATTGCATTGATAAAATAAGTAGCGATGATGAAAATCAATGCATTCGCAATTACAAAACCCAAAGCTTTTTCGGCTTTAATAATACCAGCAGGAATTTCGCGTATAGCTGTTCTTGGATTCAATTGATCAAAATGACGATCTAAATAACGATTGAATCCCATGGCTGCCGAACGAGCCGTGATCATACAAATGAGTACTAAGCAAAAACGAATCGCCACTTCGTTGGTTTGTAAATGGATATTGTTATTTTTTAAAGCAGCGATGCCCAATACAAAACCAATCAATGCAAATGGCATTGCGAAAATGGTATGTGAAAACTTCACTAAACTCAAATAATTTTTAACTGTACTCATATTTAAAATCTAATCTACTTTTCTTACAAACTCCCACAATACAACAGCTGCAGCAACCGAAATGTTCAATGAATGCTTCATCCCCCATTGTGGTATTTCAATCACCCCATCGCATACTTGAATCACTTCATCACTTACACCGTCTACTTCATTACCAAAAACAAAAGCTGTTGGCATTTGCTTGTCTACATATTCATCCAGCATGATGCTTCCTTCTGTTTGTTCAATCGCAAGCACTTTATAGCCTCTTGCCTTTAAAGCCAATACAGCGTCAACCGTATTTTCATAATACAACCAATCCACTGAATCGGTGGCGCCTAAAGCTGTTTTATGGATATCGCGGTGTGGTGGCTGTGGCGTGAAGCCACATAGACAAATCCCACTGATTAAAAATGCATCTGCTGTTCTAAAGACACTGCCTACATTGTGCATGCTACGGATATTGTCCATCACAACCACCAGCGGCTTTTTGTCTGCTAGTTTAAAGTCTTCGACCGACTTTCTCCCCAATTCCTCCATGCTTAATTTACGCATAGTG
>CAIZLI010000267.1 GCA_903933765.1 uncultured Bacteroidota bacterium | reverse complement strand
TGCACCGATGGTATATTTTTCAGCAGTTTTAGAAGCATTTAATTCTGTGTTGTAAGTATACTCAGGTTTTAAATCCTTGTTAGGTACCACTACATAACCCGTTCTTGTATCAAATACTTTTGTCAAGTCATCTACGTTAGGCGCTCTAAATCCACTGCTAAAACCAAAAGCAAGACTTAATCCATCTGCTCCAGTGTAAGCCATACCTAAATTACCCGTCAAAGCAGTGTTGTTTTGATTGGCATCAGTGAAAGGGAAATGCATCAATGAAGTGTCTTTGAAATTGGCATTCAATTGTACATTGTTCAAACGCAATCCGCTATTCAATACCCAATTACCAGTCAAGAACTGAGTGTGTTGCGCATATACAGAATAATTAGACATATTTGTAGGCCCATCACTATACCTAGTCGCAATTGCGCTGCGTAGATTCGTGGCAATGTTATTGCGATAGGCAGTAGACCCCACCTTATTATAATACGACTCCACGCCTACATGTAACTCGCTAGACTTCCCTTGGTGTAAGAGGTCTACATTGAACCCAAACAAATCCACTTCCTCAAATCTGTAATCCTTGTTATTGGATTTGAATCTTCTGGTCATTCTGCTTTCCTCTAGATGTTGGTAATTGGCATTCAAAGTAAGATCTTGAAAAAAACCATTTAATTTTTCTTTACTTAATTTATAGCCAATCATATTACGTACCTGTGGGCCATAATACCATTCAGCAAATACTGGTAAGCCCTTATTCGTTTCTGTTAAACGATCATATCTGTTGATATCAGAAGAATTAGAAAACTGTACATTCAATAAATGCACTGTATTTTCATTCGGCTTGAACAATACTTTTTGCAATAAATCTGTTTGCGTATACCCGCTAAGTTTTTGGATATTCACTGAAGCACTATTGTCCTTCACCACATCCGTATTGTTTTCACGTGCTACATAAAATAATCTTTTACCAAAGTCTGGATAGGTTGTTGATCTTTTATTTCCCTGACGCATATCACCAAAACTGCTATTGGTAAATGAAGTGAGGTAAGCCCATTTGTTATTGGCAATATTGATATCGATATGTTGGCGGTTTTCATTTTGCCCATTGCCGTATCGATACACTAGATTGCCGCCTATTTTCCAAGGTGCTTTTTTAGAATTTACATTAGAAATAAACAATTGTGGCTGTTTGGTAAATAAATTCACAACCCCACCCAATGCATCACTCCCATACATGGTAGAACTTGGACCATACAAAATCTCAACCCTGTCCAAAATCATATTGTCCACCGTGATGATATTTTGTAAATGACCAGCCCTAAAAATGGCACTGTTCATACGAATACCATCTACCATCAACAATACCCTACTCGCCTCAAAGCCTCTCACAACAGGGCTTCCACCACCGGCTTGGCTTTTTTGAACAAAGACCTGACCAGAAGCAGTTAAGATATCTGCAGTATTGGCTTGTTGCTGAATCAATACTTTATCGGTTAAGGCAACCACCCTTTGCACGATATTTTTAGAAAGTGTTGGAAACTTATTGGCATAGATCACGACATCTTTTAATTGCTTTGTCGTAGTGTCAGATTGCGCCAAAAGATTCAAACTCATACTAAAAAATATCAGTACGCTTAATATTAAACGCATTCAATATAATTTAAATGAAAATGAAAAATCAATCAAATAGCACATGGCCCATTTGATTGAACTGTCTTATGGATTAGACAGCTTCTGGCGGATGGGTAATTTCTCCTGAATAAGAATTCAAAATAGGCGTAGTATAAAAAAAGTAGCCTTTTTTATCTTGTATGATAGCGCTGTGATTAAAATCAAATAGTTGATTGCAATCATAGACCGCGAAACTAAGATTCAATTTAATCTTAGAAGATTCCGAACTAGTTTCAGACTTTGGATCTTTGTTGAGTGAATGTACTTTATGTTGATTCGCAACTATGGCCGCTTCTTCTTCATCCGATGCCGCTTTAATCACCCAGCCTTTAGCAGTTTTTTTGATGGAAACAATATCATAGAACATACCCTTATAACTGAACTCTCGGCCCTTTTCTTCCCACTGATAGCCTTCGGGTAAAACAGATTTATCTTTTAAAAGGAGTGTGATTTGATCCTTGTTGTCATTGTCATCATTTTCTTCAAATTTACCTGCCTCAATATTCGCAAAGCGCTCCTGCTCATGCACTTTTTCCTGAAGCCAATAAAAATAGCTCAGGCTACTTGTTGATAATAACAAGGCAGCAAAACAACATATGGCAATGACTTTTTTCAAGAAACCTAAGGTACGGAAAAAGCAACGAAAATTTAATTGCTAATTTTATAGGTATTTAAAATCCTATTTGTAGCCAAGCCCAGGATCGAACTGGGATTTAGCGCTTCGGAAACGCTTGTACTAACCATTGTACGACAAGGCCATGGTATAAAAATAATGCATTCTAGCAAAATTCGAAAACCATCTACCGTCGAAATAAAACTTGAATGGCCGCTGGGAGGAAAATTTGCGTTGGAAGACTCAGCATTATGCGGATGTCTTCCATCAAGTTTGACGTATTGGATAAGAATTTAAATACAGTGGCTGCGTCGTTCTTTTTGAAAATGCGCGCAAAAATTTCATCCCCTGCCATTTTCTTATGTTCAAGAATATACAATAATACAGCATCATAAAATTGATGTCTTGTATAATGCACGGATGCATCCAAGGCTTGATTCAATTTTAATTGATTTACAATTTGTTGGGTTTGCTCCTGGATAAATTGGAAAGCATAGCCAGTACTCGCTTTAACTGCATCCCCCATTGTCCCAATTGAAATGACATTACTTATTGTAGATGTCATTTTTTTTGTAGTCATTGGGATAGCACCTTGTTCTGTATGAACAATGGTATAGGCTTGTCCTTTATAATGTTCCTCCATGTATGCATTCAAAACAAGATCATACTCGGCTGTTTCTAAAATCGTTGGAGAAAATAAAGTGTATTCTACCAAGGCTTTTTTCTCTGTTAAAGGAAGTAGATACATAAATGCGGTCGCGTCCATTTGAGGGACATTAAAATCCATTAATCTTGCAACCGACTTATCAAAAACTGGAACATCAAACTCCACAACGTTCCCTTTAAAATGTTGCCAAAGTGTGGATTGAATGCGTTCCCCATTGATGCTTGAAAATACATAGTCTGCATTGGCTGCTCCTCCCTCCCAATGAACAATTGCACCATTATGTTCTGCATCAATGCTTAAAATTTTAGAAGCAACCCATTCCACATTGTCAAAGCCTTTCGCAAAGGCACTAATGTGTTGGTAAAAATCAATGCCTTGAACCATTTTATATTCAAAAGGTGCTGTAGGTAATAACCTTTGTATTGTCCCTTTTAGTACTTCTATATTCGACCATTTTTTACAAACGATCAATTCAAAAGGGCCAGCTTGATCTTCCCAAAAACACCAGGTACGATCGTTCCCTTTATTAAAATTGGCATCCACCACCAATATCTTTTTTTTATTTAAGATAGGATCCTGCAATAAATGGTATAACAAAGAATAGCCGGCACATCCAGCACCGGCTATTATATAATCATATTTATATTTGGGTTGCAATGTACTAACCGTTATTTTGAATCATTTCATCACGTCTTACCTTGTCCCAATATTTTTTAGCTACAATCAACATCCCAAAACTTTCACTGTCTTCTTTACCTAAATGTTTGTGGTGCATTTTATGTGCCCAGCGAATCGCCTTGATATACCTGTTATTAGATTTTGTAAACCATTTGATTCTTTGGTGTATAATCACTTCGTGTACAATAAAATATGCAAATCCATACATGGCTACACCAGTTCCAATGCCAGACAACCATGGCATGGCATTGAATGTACCATAAAAAATACAAGCCATACTAGGAATCGCAAAAATCAAAAAGAACGCATCGTTTTTTTCAAAAAAATGGCCAGTTGGCTGATGATGATCTTCATGTAAATACCATAAAAAACCATGCATGACATATTTATGCGTTAACCATGTAACACCTTCCATAATGGCAAAAGTCAATAACATAGAAATTAAGAAAATCATAAAGAAAGATTTAAGAATACAAAGGTACTATAACAAATTTAAGCTTGCTCTAATTTTTGCATTGAATACTATAAATAATTTACCATAATCTGGTATCCTGATTCTGGTGCTTAATAGCGCCCCGTGGTTGGTCTGTTTAATCTTCTTAAATAAAGCATAATAATATTTGAACGCCACATACACGCCAAAACGACAAGGCATAGGAAGGGCTTTAATACCTTCTAAAGCTGCATCAAAATCGGCCTGTATATCCGCTTCTATTTCTTGCTTGTCCGCCAGACTAAAATTGCTAAAATCACAATTTGGGAAATACATACGTTCCATGCCCACAAAATCTGCTTTGATATCCCTCAAAAAGTTCACCTTTTGAAAAGCAGCACCTAAGCGTTGCGCAGATGGTTTTAATGCTTCATATTGCCCTTCATCTCCATTGCAAAATATCTTAAGACACATTAAGCCCACCACTTCGGCACTTCCAAAAATGTATTGATTGTAACTTGCTTCGTCATGAGACTGCTGAGAAAGATCCATCTCCATACTGTATAAAAATGCATCTAATAAAGCCCTATCAATTTTAAATTGATTGTAGGTTAATTGAAAACGATGCAAAATTGGATTTAAGCTGATCCCATTGTCCAATGCCGCATAAGTATCTACTTTGAAAGTGGCAAGTAATGCGGCTTTATCATACTCATGAAAAGTGTCTACAATTTCATCTGCAAATCGCACAAATCCGTAAATATCATAAATAGGTTGACGTAGTGACTTGTCTAATAATCCAATAGCAGATGAAAAGCTAGAACTATACAATAAAGTAGTTTGCTTACTACTTTGTGCAGTGACTTCGTTGTATAATGTTAATGAAGACATATTCAATTATGCTTTATGTTTTTGATCCACAAGTTTCGCCACCACTTCCCCACTGATTAAACTTGGAGGCACGCCTGGACCAGGTACTGTTAATTGACCAGTGTAATATAAGTTATTTACTTTTTTACTTTTACAACTTGGTTTTAAATTTGCTGTTTGCATTAATGTATTGGCTAAGCCATATGCGTTTCCTCTAAAGGAGTGGTAGTCTTCCTTAAATTCCTTCACTGCAAATGAACGCTTATATACAATGGAGCTTCGTATTGACTGACCAATACGCTCTTCGAATCTTTGAATGATCATCTCAAAATATTGATCTCTAATCTCTTCGGTATCTCCTTCTAATCCTGCAGCAATTGGGATCAATAAAAATAAATTCTCACAACCTTCTGGTGCCACAGTTGGGTCCGTTACCGAAGGGACACTTGCATAAAACAAAGGTCTTGTAGGCCATTTTGGATCGGTGTATATTTCATGGCCATGTAATCCAAAATCGGTATCAAAAAATAATTGATGATGCAAAACGCCTTCTAATTTTTTATTCAAACCCACATAATATAATAGTGAACTTGGTGCCATTACCCTGCTATCCCAATAAGCAGCCGAATAAGACTGATATGCTGGTGCTAATAATTTAGTTTCGATATGATGGTAATCGCCTGCCCCAATCAACACATCCATGTTGTATTGTTGGGTTTCGCCTGTTGCATTTTTTAAAGTATGCACCGCAATTGCTTTTCCAGATTGTACTTGAATCGAAGTCACTTCCTCTCCTAATTTAAAATGCACACCTAAGGAAGTTGCTAAATCATACATCCCTTGTACAATGCTATACATACCAAATTCAGGATACCAGGTACCCCCTTTGATATCTGCATAATTCATTAAGCTATACAAGGCTGGTGTTTTTTCTGGCAATGCCCCTAAAAATAATACGGGGAATTCCATTAAAGATTGAATGGATGGATGTTTGAAAAACTTAGCGACATGTTTTTTCATCGATTGAAAAACGTCTAATTTAAAAACACCTTTGACTAAATCCATGTCCAAAAATTCTGTCAATGATAGTCCTGGATTGTGTACCAGCTTTCCGACACCAACATCGTATTTGAATTTAGCTTCTGCCATAAAAGCATCTAATGCTTTGGCTGCGCCTGGTTCTACCGACTCTAATAAATTTTGTAATTCCTTGTAATTAGCGGGAATATCCCAACCTTCTTTTTCAAAATAAACTCTATAAGAAGGATCTAATCTTTTAAGTGCGTAGTAATCACTTACTCTTTTTCCAAAGGCGTTAAAATACCTTTCAAAAATATCTGGCATCCAATACCAACTAGGACCCATATCAAATGTAAAACCTTCTGCTTTAAATTTTCTTGCTCTACCACCAGGCAAATCATGCTTTTCAATTACTGTAACTTCCCATCCCATTTTTGCTAAGAAACTTGCGGCAGACAAACCTGCAAAACCCGCTCCTATAACAATTACTTTTTTTGATGTCGATGACATGAATTTAATATCGTTGAATTTTTTGCTTTAAAATTTTTCTAGCAAAGTGAATTCTACTTTTGATTGTACCAAGAGGCTCATTTAGTGCTTCAGCAATTTCATTGTATTTATACCCTTCGTAGTATAAATTAAATGGTGTTCTAAATAACTCTGGTAAATCATGTATGAATTGATTTACTTCCTTCAAATTTAAGTTAGTTATTCCATCATTCACCACCTTATTGAAAGTTTGATCGATTAAAAAATCGTTCGGGCTATTATCCAACACAGTAGATTGCTTGGCTTTACGGCGATAATCATTGATAAAAATATTGCGCATAATGGTATACAACCACGCTTTAATATTGGTTCCTACATTGTACTTGTCTTTATTAGAAATCGCTCTGTACAGTGTGTCTTGGTATAAATCTTTAGCAGACTCATGATCCTTTGTAAGATTGATTGCAAATGGTCTTAAAAACTCCGCATTTTCGGTAAGTAGTAAACTAAATTCTGCGTTTGACATACAATTATGTTTAATGTTTGAGGAGTAAAGTTAAACATAATAAATTGACAATGCCTCATTTTTGTTTAATTATTTTTAAAAAATATTAAACAGAACTGACTTATGGAGGTATATTTTAGAGCCCCAAATGCATAAAGCATTGAAAAAGAACTGCTTAATTAAGCAGCGATAAGGCTGTAATAGGGAATAGGACGCAGGAGGATGTGGTCGAATGGACCCTTAAATATCTTGTAAAAAGGCAATGGTCTCAGACAAACTTCGCTTCAAATGGATATTTGGAGAGATTTTACCCTTGTATTCTTGGATCATTTGACCAGACAAAATGATAGGAATCTGCTGATTGATGGTCGCTAAATTGGTAAAGAATTTATCCAATTTAAAATTCCTTGCAGGCATGGTAATATGACAGTACAAATAATCTACTTTCTTGAACTCAGTTAAATATTTCAAGTCTACCATTGGTACGTTGGTACCTAAGTAATCTACATAAATACCCTTTTGTTTCAATAGGAAATGCACATATAATAAGCCTAGTTCATGGTATTCTCCCTCTGGAAGGAACAACACGATTCTCTTAGTGTAAGTTAGCAATGGCGTTAGACGCTCAATACCTAAAATGATTTTTTGACGTACGATATTGGTCGCCAAGTGTTCTTGTGCAGGGTTGATATGATTGGTTACCCAAAGAATACCTACACGCTCCAAATAAGGGAAGATGATTTCGTTGATCGCTTTTTCGATCCCTTTTTGTCCAATATATAAATCTAATTGACGCTCAAAAGCAACCATATTTAAACTCACCATCTCCTTAATCAAGGCATTCACCACGCGCTCTTTTTGCGCATCTAACTGGCTCAAGGCCATGATCTTTTCTTCCATCTGCTCGGAAGACATCTTGTCTATATGGGAAATCTTAAATCCGTATTTATTTAAAAGGGATACGTTTAGAATCACTTTCAATTCATCTGCAGAATAAGACCTGATATTCGTTTCTGTTCTTTGCGGTTGCAAGAAATTATAGCGCTGCTCCCATATACGAATGGTGTGCGCTTTAATTCCAGAAATTTTCTCTAAATCTTTGATAGTATAAGATGACATACTACAAAAACAATAATTACTCTGAATAGTTCAGTCTATTTTGAAATAACTGCGCTAAAATGACTTTTGTCTAATAATTGACAGCAAAAAGTGGCTTAAAGTGAACAAAACTACTTTTTAAGCCCTCGTAAGTATTCGCCGTACCCGCTTTTAGCATACTTATCGGCTAAAACCAATAATTGTGCTTTATCAATGAAGCCCATTCTGAAGGCCACTTCCTCAATACATCCTATTTTTTGGCTTTGACGCTTTTCAATGACCCTTACAAACTCACAAGCATCGGCTAAGGATTCAAAAGTACCAGTATCCAACCAGGCGGTACCTCTATTCATGATACCCACTTGTAGTTTTTTACGCTCTAGGTATACTTTGTTCACGTCTGTGATTTCATATTCTCCTCTTGGTGATGCAGGAATATTCTTCGCAATTTCTACCACATCGTTGTCGTAAAAATATAAACCCGGCACCGCGTAGTTTGACTTAGGGGCTTTTGGTTTTTCTTCTAAAGAAAGTGCATTGTTGTTTTCGTCAAACTCCACCACACCATAACGCTCTGGGTCATTTACTTCGTAAGCAAATACCGCCGCACCATCTACATCGTTAAAGGATTGTACTAGTTTACTAAAACCAGCACCGTAAAAAATATTATCTCCTAATACCAATGCTACTTTATCTTTTCCTACAAAATCAGCGCCTATCACAAATGCTTGTGCTAAACCATTAGGGACAGCTTGCACTGCATAACTAAATTTGCAACCAATTTCAGCACCATCCCCTAGTAATCTTTTAAATTGATCATTGTCTTCGGGTGTCGTAATAATCAATACTTCCTTGATACCTGCCAACATTAGCACTGACAATGGATAATAGATCATTGGCTTGTCATAGATAGGCATTAATTGCTTACTGATACCTTTGGTAATTGGATACAATCTTGTACCTGAACCACCTGCTAATATAATTCCCTTCATAAGTCTCCGATTTTATTTTATAAAGAAGCCGCGTATTCAGCGAAGCTGCCTAATGTTTTGTCTTTTTCTGAAAATATCAATTCTGATGTCGGTAATCTCCAATCAATATTTAAATCAGCATCATTGTACATAATGCCCACTTCATTACCTGGTTCGTAAAACTTATCTACTTTATAAAAGAAAGTAGCATATTCACTTAACACCACAAATCCATGTGCAAATCCTGCAGGTACAAAAAACTGTTTATTGTTATCTGCACTTAATTCAATGGCATGATGTTGTCCAAAACTTGGTGAACCTTTTCTTAAATCCACCGCAACATCTAATACAGCACCTTCTAAAACCCTGACTAATTTTGCTTGCGCTGCAGCACCTCTTTGCATATGCAATCCTCTCAATACCCCTTTTGAAGACCTTGATTGATTATCCTGTACAAATTCAATCTCCAATCCTGTAGCCGCTTTAAAGTCCCTACTATTATAGGTTTCAATAAAATAACCACGGGCATCGCCATTCACTTTCTCGTGAATAATAAAACAATCTTTCAATGGGGTCTGTTCTACTCTCATTATCTATTTGTATACATTTCGTTATAGTATTTTTGGTAAGTACCACTCGTTACATTCGTCAACCACTCCTCGTTATTCAAATACCAATCAATCGTTTCTGCCAAGCCTTGTTCAAAAGTAACAGAAGGACTCCATCCTAATTCCTTGTTTAATTTAGTCGCGTCAATGGCGTAGCGGCGATCATGGCCTGGACGATCTTTCACATAAGTGATCAAGCTTTCGCTCTCTCCTTTTGCTCTTCCTAATTTTTCATCCATTTGATTGCACAACAATTTCACTAAATCAATATTCGTCCATTCATTGAATCCACCAATATTGTAAGTGTCTTCGCGCTTGCCTTGATGGAACACTAAATCTATCGCACGAGCATGGTCTTTTACAAATAACCAATCACGTGTGTATAAACCATCCCCGTATACAGGCAATGGTTTTTTAGTGATGATATTATGAATGAACAATGGTATTAATTTCTCAGGAAAATGGTTCGGGCCATAGTTATTAGAACAATTAGAAATCACCGTTGGCAAATGATAGGTCTCACCATAAGCTCTTACAAAATGGTCGCTCGCTGCTTTACTTGCAGAGTATGGTGAATTTGGATCATACGGTGTGGTCTCGGTAAACAAGCCTTCCTTACCTAAGCTACCATACACTTCGTCGGTAGAAACATGGTAAAACAAATGGTCTCTTTGAGTACCCCAAGAACCATCATGCGCTTTTTCATAACTCAAATCATCCTTCCAATATTCCTTAGCGGTATTCAATAAATTCACCGTACCAATCACATTGGTGTACACAAAATCCAAAGGTGAAACAATGCTTCTATCCACATGCGATTCTGCAGCCAAATGGATGACATCTGTAATTGCATGTTTTGCAAAAATGTCTTTCAATGCAGCTGCTTCTAAAATATCTGCTTTTACAAAATGGTAGTTCGCGGCTTTTTCGATGTCCTTTAAGTTCTCTAAATTACCTGCATAGGTTAATGCGTCTAAATTAAAGATCTGATAATCAGGATATGTATTGACAAATAAACGCACAACATGCGATCCAATAAAGCCAGCTCCTCCTGTAATTAAAATGTTCTTTTTCATGGTCAATTATGAGGCACAAAGATATTAATAACGACATATATATAAGAAAGTAATTTGACCATAAATGCTTTATTAACCCAATATTCTTACTACATTTAAATCCTAAATGGTCAATATGTTACAAAAGGAAAGGTATTACGCATTGGATGTTTTTAGAGGGGCAACCGTGGCCTTGATGATTCTTGTAAATAACCCTGGTTCTTGGGGACATATTTTTAGCCCTTTAGCACATGCTAGCTGGCATGGATGCACCCCTACCGACTTGGTTTTCCCCTTCTTTTTATTTGCTGTTGGTAACGCCATGGCTTTTGTGATGCCAAAATTTGAAAAAGGCACGCCAACTGATTTTTGGAAAAAAGTAGTGAAGCGAACGGTTTTGATTTTCTTGATTGGGTTGTTTTTAAATTGGAGTCCTTTTGTAAAATGGTCCGATGGACATTTAGTGGCTAAGACCTGGGAGCATATTCGCATTTTAGGCGTCTTACAGAGAATCGCCATCTGTTATTTTTTCGCTTCTGTGATAGTGTATTATGGAAAATCTAAATTGGCATTCTATATAGGTGGACTTATTTTAATCGCCTATTGGATGTTGTGTTTTTTATTAGGTACTCAAGGGCACCCTTATAGCTTGTCTGGATTTTTTGGCAATGCATTAGATCAAACAATTTTAGGTGTGAATCATATTTACAAAGGAGAAGGTGTGCCATTTGATCCAGAAGGATTGATTAGCACATTGCCAGCCATTGTGCAAGTGATTTTTGGATTTTTAGTGGGTGAATACATTCAAGCAAAAGGAAAAAGCTTTGAGATGCTTGCACAGTTATTATTAGCTGGAGTCATATTGGTTTTAGCTGGATATATTTGGGACTTTAGTTTCCCTATCAATAAAAAAATATGGACTAGTAGTTATGTATTGTATACTTCTGGATTAGCCATCATTACGATAAGTGTACTCATTTATTTATTAGAATTTAAAAATACCAAAGGCAGATGGAGCCATTTCTTTGATGTATTTGGCAAGAACCCTTTATTTATTTTTGTACTCAGTGGATTTTTGCCAAGAGTATTGGCTTTATTAAGATGGGTAGACCATACAGATGAAAAAGGAGAACCAGTCTATACCTCAGCCCTACCTTGGTTTTACCAACATATTTGTAAAAATATTTCGAGTGATCTAAGAGTAGGTTCTTTTGTTTATGCCATCTGCTTTATTGCCTTCTTTGCAGTACTTGCAAATATCTTAGACAAGAAAAAAATATACATTAAAGTATAATAGACAAATTAATCTATTGATATAAATTAAGGAAGAAAAAAATTAACCCTTCAGTCCCTTAAACAATTACTTAAAAAGTCCTGCTGCTTTTTCTAGACTTTCTGGTTTACCCACATCTAATAATATGCCATCGCTATGGTCATAAAAATGAATGGCATAGTGTTGGGCAATTTGTAAATAAGCATCGATCAGAGAAAACTTACCTTGCATATTCAATGCTTCAAAAAAATTGGCGTGCACAATTTGTATTCCACTAAACGCTTTAGGAACAGCCATGGCTGGGTCTTTTAAAGGATTGGCCCATTTTTCTTCATTGGTTGTATTATTCTTCCAGCCACACAATGTGCCAGCTGTATTGAAAATTAAATTTCTACTTGTGGTACGATTGGTCACTGCTAAAGTAGCCACCATTTCGCCTTCGGATAATGCATCAAAAGCTTTATCTGCTTCAAGCATTTTACCCAAATCTAAATCGGTTAAGATATCTGCGTTCATCACCAACCATTTAGCTTCATGCTCAAAATACCCTTTCGCTCTTAATAATCCTCCACCCGTTTCAAGCACTTCATCCGACTCGTCAGAGATTGTTACATTAGAACCCCAGCCTTTATTTTTTTGAATCGTATCTATAATTTGATCTGCAAAATGATGCACATTCACCACCACTTCGTCTATCCCATAATCTTGTAGGTATTCAATATTGCGTTGTAATAAAGACTTACCATTGACAATGGCCAAAGCCTTAGGATGATGATCTGTAAAGGGCTTCAGCCTAGTCCCTAATCCTGCAGCTAAAATCATTGCCTTCATAAAAAAATTATTTTACCCAGTTGGTTTCATTGGTATGCGCTAAAACGACCTTTACTTTATACTTGTTCTTTAAATGTCTTGCAGTTTGTTCTGCTGCAAAGACACTTCGGTGTTGGCCACCTGTGCAACCAAAATTAATTTGCAAGGATTCAAAATCTCTAGCTAAATAATTTTCAACAGTGATGTCAATTAAATCCCAAACACTATTTAAAAAAGTATTCATCTTGGTTTTTTGTTCTAAGAAATCTTGCACTGGCTTATCCAATCCAGAAAGTTGTTTATAATCATCGAACCTGCCCGGATTTAAAATCCCGCGCATATCAAAAATAAATCCACCACCGTTTTCTGATGCATCCGAAGGCAATCCTTTTTTATAACTAAAACTATTGATGGTAATCACCAATGGTGTTTTTTCAGTGGCTTGCATTGGCGTAAATCTATTCAATACATCATCCCCCACCATCCACTTTAAGATGCCAGCAAAAACTGGCGTGTCTTTATCCAAAGTATAGACCTCTAAAAAGCTTTTTAAATTTCTCAAACCCAATGGGATACTGGTTAAGAAGTGGGCCTTACGTTCAAACAAACCTCTAAATCCATACGCGCCCAATACCTGCAATAATCTTAATAAAACAAAGCCATGGTATTGTTTTTTAAATAAACTAGTATCAATGGTTTCACCTAAAACTTCTTCTGCTTCATGGATGTAATCATTTAATAATCGCTCTTTCCATTCATTGGATAATTCTGCTTTTGCTTGCCATAATAAAGATGCCACATCATAAGGCATGCCGCCCTTCATCCCCCCTTGGAAATCGATAAAAAACACTTCGTCATTTTTGACAATAATATTTCTGCTCTGAAAATCACGGAACATGAAATAATTAAAATGACTATCAGACAATTGATCGCTTAATAATTCAAACTCATTAATCAAAGCCTGTTTGTCATAAGGATATTGTAAAGTGTCTAAGAAATAATATTTGTAATAAAGCAAATCA
>CAIZLI010000266.1 GCA_903933765.1 uncultured Bacteroidota bacterium | reverse complement strand
TAAAATAATTTATTTGCATCTAACGCTTTTAATAAATTAACAGTCAAGTATATAAAAATTTAACTATGATAAATTGTATCTTTGCAGTATGAGAAATTTGTTTTTTTTAAGTGTTTTATTCATGGCTTATGGATGTGGTAAAAGTAATTATGCAACCTACCAGCCTGTTTATGCTAGTGTTAATTGGGAAGAGCAACCAGACTATAGTCAATTGAAAAACTGGGCAGCTCATCCACTTAAAATCGACCCTTCTGACAGCGTACCAGCTAGTATTTTAACAAAGTACCAACCCAAAAGCTTAGCAGATGTGTTTTTTGTACATCCGACAACGTATTTAGATCCTGCAATGCCGAATGGTTGGTCTGCCTCTTTAAAAGATATTGCTTTAAATATTAATACCGACTACACAACTATCTTGAGTCAAGCAAGTATATTTAATGAAGTGGGTATGGTCTATGCACCAAGATATCGACAAGCACATATCAACAGTTACTATCCAGTCAATAAAATAGATACCATCAATGCATTGGCTGCATTTGAATTAGCGTATCAGGATGTGAAAAAAGCATTTGAATATTATTTAACCAATCACAATCAAGGCAAACCCATCATCATTGCAGCGCATAGTCAAGGAAGCACGCATGCTAAAAGATTATTAAAAGAATTTTTTGACGGAAAAGGATTGACCAAGCAATTGGTGTCTGCTTATATTGTAGGGATGGCAATTGACCCGAAGGAATTTACAAGTTTAAAAGCTTGTGCCAAGCCCGCCGAAACAGGATGTATCTGTGCATGGCGCACTTATAAAGAGGGTTATGTACCACCAATTATACAAAAGGAGCAATTCAATTCTATTGTGACTAATCCACTAAGCTGGGACAAGGATCAAGTTTCGGTGAGCAGAAAAGTAAATCAAGGCACCGTATTGTATAACTTTAAAAAAGTCATACCTAATGTGGCTGCAGCAAATAACCACGAGGGTGTTTTGTGGACACCTAAACCTAAGTTTTTTGGAAATTTTTTATACAACACAAAGAATTATCATATAGCAGATTATAACTTATTCTACATGAGTGTTCGTAAAAATGCAATGGACAGGGCTTTACAATTTGCAAGTAGTTCTTCAAATTAATTACCTACTACGCTTAAAAATTTAATACGCATAATTTTAAGTTGCTCCCAAGTGTACTCATTTTCACTCAACTCTTGTTGTGCAATTTGTAAAGAAGAAGTTTCGCAGCTTTTGAAATATTCTAAAATTTCTTCTTGATCATATTCATCTAGCCATTCATCAATGGCATAATCTAAATTCAATTTGGTACCACTAGCCGCAATGGTTTCCATTTCCTCCAGTAAACTATCTAGTCTTAGATCTTTGTTTTTTGCAATGGTTTCTAGAGGAATTTTCTTATCTACATTTTGAATGATATAAATCTTATTGCTTGATTTATTGGCCACGGATTTCATCACAAAATCATCTGGCTTTTCGATATTGTGATCAATGACATATTGTTCAATCAATTTGATAAATGCTTCCCCATATTTAAGGGATTTACCCTTGCTCACGCCTTGACAACGCTCCAATTCTGTGAATGAGGTTGGATAGAGTGTCGCCATATCTTGTAATGAGGTCTCCAAAAAAATTACGAATGGCGGTAAACCAATTTTTTTAGCCACTACTTGTCTTAGGTCTTTCAATAATTCAAATAAACGATCGTCAGTGGTAACAGCATCTTCGGCCACTTCGCTTTCCTCGTCATCACCTAATTCAGCGGCAAAAACATTTTGCAAGACTACCAAAAAAGAACTAGGTTTTTTCAAGAATTTTTGACCTTTTGAAGTCAGTTTTAAAAGGCCATATTCTTCGATATCTTTTTCGATCAATTCTTCGAGCATCGCCTGACGGATCAAACTATTCCAAAATAAATCATCATGGGTTTTGCCAATACCAAAAACAGGTAATTTTTCGTGACGATATAAACCAATCTGAGGCGTATAATGTCCCATAATAATTTGCACCACATAGGCCGCTACAAATCTTTCATCCAATGCCTGTATGGTTTGTAATAGTTGAACTATTTCTGTTTTTGCTTGGAATTGTTCTTTAGGATGTAAACAATTATCGCATTTGCCGCAATTTTTATCGGGCCATGATTCTCCAAAATAATGTAATAAACTTCTTCTTCTACAAACACCACTTTCGGCAAATGCCACAGTTTCGTCAATTAATTGTGCGCCCACCTCTCTTTCACTCAATGGCTTGTCTCTTAAAAAATGTTCTAATTTAGAAACGTCTTTTTGCGAATAATATAAAATACAATTCCCTTCTAAACCATCTCTACCAGCCCTGCCTGTCTCTTGGTAATAATTCTCGATAGATTTAGGGATATTATAATGAATGACAAAGCGGATATCTGGTTTATCAATACCCATACCAAATGCAATGGTCGCTACAATCACCTGCACATCTTCGTTTAAAAATTGATCCTGTCTTTCTGCGCGCAATTTTTGATCCAAACCAGCATGGTATGCGACTGCTTTAATATTATTTGCTTTTAAAAGATCTGCAAGTTCTTCGGTCGTTTTTCTGTTGAGTGTATAAATGATACCGCTTTTCTTTTTATGCTTTGTAATATATTTTACAATACTTTTTACGGTCTGATCCTTTTTAATTTTCGGCTGCACTTCGTAATAGAGATTCTCCCTATTAAAAGATGATATTAAAATTTCTGGATTGTTAAGTGAAAGGTTTTTTACAATATCACTTTGCACTTTAGGTGTAGCTGTTGCAGTCAATGCAATAATGGGTGCGGATGGATTGATCTCTTCCATCATCTCTTTTAAACGACGGTATTCTGGTCTAAAATCATGTCCCCATTCAGAAATACAATGGGCTTCGTCCACTGCAAAAAAAGACACTTTCAAGTCGCTAAAAAAATCTAGGTTTTCTTGTTTTGTCAAAGTCTCTGGAGCAACATATAATAATTTAGTCTTGCCACTTAAAAGATCTTCTTTGACCACTTTGACTTGCCCTTTGTTTAAAGAAGAATTTAAAAAGTGGGCAACTTCGTCATGCTCACTATACCCTCTAACAAGATCTACCTGATTCTTCATTAAGGCAATCAGTGGGGATACGACTATGGCGCATCCTTCTAACATCATGGCTGGTAATTGATAGCACAAACTCTTTCCCCCGCCTGTGGGCATGATCACAAATGTATCCCGACCACTCAATAAAGATAGGATGGCTTGTTCTTGGGTACCCTTGAACTCGGAGAAACCAAAATATTGCTCTAAAGCCGCTAGTATCTCCTTGTTTTGAGGCGTAGCAGTCTTTTTAATCGTTTTTTTAGGCGTGGGCATCGTAATAAGCTTAAAATCAACCGTTTACTTTCTTAATCTACTCTTAAGTTAACGCATTTTGTTGAACAAAAGTGCATCAAAAACCAAAATTTTATAAAATAAACCTTTTAACAAAGGATGGATTAAAAAACGACTACAAAGTTAATGAAGTATTACCTTTGCTCCATCTATATTACGCCTATGTCATCTGAGATTAAATCCATTGCCAAAAACGCTTTACTAATTGAAACAAAAGCGGTAGCAGGATTGGAAAAATTTATAAACGATCAATTTGTTGCAGCAGTTCAAGCGGTGATCGCATCCAAAGGTCGTTTTATAGTGAGCGGCATTGGTAAAACTGCCATTATCGCTCAAAAAATTGTAGCTACTTGTAATTCTACAGGAACCCCTGCAATCTTTCTACATGCTGCAGATGCCATTCATGGAGACTTAGGCATGATTGGACCAGAAGATGTGGTGATGATTATTAGCAAGAGTGGCGAGAGTCCAGAAATTAAATTATTAGTTGATTTAGTAGCCCATTTTGGAAATCCATTGATTGCCATGGTAGGTAATGTAGATAGTTATTTAGGCAAAGCCACCCCACTTATTATTAATACGACTGTAGACCAAGAAGCTTGTATTCATAATTTAGCACCCACCTCCTCTACCACTGCGCAAATGGTGATGGGCGATTTGATGGCTATTGCGTTTATGGAATTAAAGGGTTTCAATTCCAATGATTTTGCCAAATTTCATCCAGGTGGTAATCTAGGAAAAAGATTAACCTTAACATCGGGTGCCATTGCAAAACAAAATACCCAACCAAGTGTACAAGTTTCTACTAGCATCAAAGAAGTCATTAGCGCTATTTCAAAAAGCAGGATGGGTGCCACAGTCGTGTTGGATGATGCAGGTGTAATTATTGGCATGATCACAGATGGTGATATTCGCAGAATGTTAGAACAACATAATAGCATACAAGATCTTAAAGCGGCTGATATTTTTCATAAAAAGCCAATTACAATTTCCTCCAACACCTTGGCCATAGAAGCATTTGATTTAATGAAAATGCATGATATTAGTCAATTGATTGTGGCCGACGAAGGTCAGTATAAAGGAATGATACATATGCACGATTTAATGAAAGAGGGGATTTTATAAAATATATCTATGCAAAACAAAAATCACTATGTAGCCATCATGGCTGGAGGTATTGGAAGTCGTTTTTGGCCAATGAGTAGGACTGCGCTACCTAAACAGTTTTTAGATGTATTGAATACAGGTAAGACCTTGGTGCAATGGACTTATGAACGTTATGCAAAATTTATTCCTGCTGAAAATATATTTATTGTGACTTCCGAAGAGTATGTTGACATTGTAAAAAAACAATTGCCAAAACTACCTGTTGAGAATATTTTAGCAGAGCCAAGCAAAAAAAATACAGCACCTTGTATTGCCTATATCTCATTTAAATTGGCACAGATGAATCCTGATGCAAAATGTATTGTTGCACCAAGTGATCATTTAATTTTAGAAGAAGATCGTTTTCAATCTATTGCATTACAAGCTTTAGATTTTGTAGATAATATAAAAGCGTTGGCCACCTTAGGGATTCAGCCTACACATCCCAATACAGGCTATGGTTATATCCAATTTGAAGGACTAGAAGTAGCTAAGGATGTATACAAAGTAAAAACCTTTACCGAAAAACCAGATTTAGAAATTGCGAAGTCGTTTTTAGCAAGTGGTGATTTTTTATGGAACGCAGGAATTTTTGCTTGGAAGATTAGTAATATCTTAACTGCTTTCGAAAAGTACCAGCCAGAAATGTATGAGTTATTTGATCAAGAGAAGCCACATTTTAATACAACAGAAGAAAACGCTGCAATTCAGAGAATCTATCCACAGTGTACCAATATTTCTATTGACATCGCTATTATGGAGAAAGCCAATAACGTATACGTGATGCCAGCCTCCTTTGGATGGAGCGACTTAGGCACATGGAATAGCGCTTATGAGAATATGGAGAAAGATTATTTAGGAAATGCTGTTGCTTCTGATAATGTAATCGTCATAGATGCTACAAAATGTATGGTCAATTCACCTAAGGACAAACTAGTGGTGCTGCAAGGTTTAGATGATTTTATTGTGGTGGATACAAAGGACGTTTTATTGATTTGTAGTAGGGATAAAGAGCAGTCTATTAAAGAATATGTGGCAGAAGTAAAGCGGAACAAAGGCGATAAATATATCTAAATTGCCTAACTTAGGATAATTGGGATCTAGCTTATAAACATTAATTACCCCCTATGGCAACCATTATAACCGGCACAGGTAGTATTATACCGCACCATATTAAGTCCAATCAAGATTTTGTTGAAAATACTTTTTATGATGAGCAAAGTGAATTGATCAAAACCCCCAACCAAGAAATTGTTGAAAAATTTAAAGGGATCACCGGCATCATGGAAAGACGCTATGCCGATGTGGGTGTCAATACTTCTGACCTAGCAGCAGCAGCAGCTAAATTAGCGATCCAGGCTGCAGGAATAGATCCTGAAACAATTGATCAAATTATTGTAGCACATAATTTTGGAGACGTACAAAATGGCACCATACAATCAGATGCCGTTCCTGCAATTGCATCTAGAGTAAAACATCATTTAGGCATTGTCAACCCTAGCTGTGTAGCGTATGATATTTTATTTGGTTGTCCTGGTTGGATACAAGGTGTGATTCAAGCAGATTCATTTATTAAATCGGGGATGGCAAAGCGATGTTTAGTGATTGGCGCCGAGACATTAAGCAGGGTCGTGGATCAGCACGATAGAGATAGTATGATTTTTAGTGATGGGGCAGGTGCATGTATTGTGGAACATAGCGATGATCCTAATCAGGGTATTTTAGCCTTTAGTGTACAAAGCCATTGTAATGATGAAGCCTACTTTTTATATTTGGGTAAATCATATCATCCCCAAGCAGATGACACAACAAGGTATATAAAAATGAAAGGCCGAAAGGTCTATGAGTATGCTATTAAGAATGTGCCCATTGCCATGAAAGCCTGTATCGAAAAAGCTGGAGTGGATATACATGAAGTGAAAAAATTCTTCTTACATCAAGCCAACGAAAAAATGGATGAAGGCTTTATTAAAGCATTGTACAAATTATATGATATCAAGGATATACCTGCAGATATCATGCCAATGAGTATCCATGAATTAGGTAATAGTTCAGTAGCAACAATTCCAACCTTATATGACCTAGTACTTAAAGGGAAATATCCGCAACATCATTTAGAGAAAGGCGATGTGGTGATTTTTGCATCCGTTGGAGCGGGCATGAATATCAATGCAATTTGCTATCGACTCTAATATT